>CAZZWW010000297.1:0-4154 GCA_964657815.1 Vulcanimicrobiota bacterium
CAGTTCGAGCGCCAGCAGGCGATGCTGGCCAAGGAGATCAAGTTCATCGAGCGCTTCAAGGCGCGGGCCTCCCACGCCGCGCAGGTGCAGAGCCGCGTGAAGAAGCTCGACAAGATCGAGCGCGTGGAGCCGCCCAGGCGCCGGCAGAGCGTCGCCTTCGACTTTCTCCCGGCACCCCGCTCGGGCGACGACGTCGTGGCGCTGCGGAAGGTGGGCAAGCGCTACGGCAGCCGCACGATCTACGAGGCGCTCGACTTCTCGATCCGCCGCCGCGAGCGCTGGTGCGTGATGGGCATCAACGGCGCCGGCAAATCGACCCTGCTGAAGCTGGTGACGCATTCGACCGAACCCGACGAGGGCACGGTGGCGCTCGGCGGCTCGGTCAAGCTCGGCTATTTCGCCCAGCACGCGATGGACCTGCTCGACGGCGAGGCCACCATCTTCCAGGACTTGGAATCCTCGTTTCCGCAGGCCGGTCAGGGCGCGCTGCGCGCGCTCGCCGGCTGCTTCGGCTTCTCCGGCGACGACGTCGAGAAGCGCTGCCGCGTGCTCTCCGGCGGCGAAAAGGCCCGGCTCGTCATGGCCAAGATGCTGTTCGATCCGCCGAACTTCCTGGTGCTCGACGAGCCGACCAACCACCTCGACATCGCCACCAAGGAGATGCTGATCAAGGCCCTGGCGCTCTACGAGGGCACGATGCTGTTCGTGTCCCACGACCGCCATTTCCTCGCCGCGCTCTCCAACCGCGTGCTGGAGTTGACGCCTGACGGCATCCACCAGTACGGCGGAGGCTACACGGAGTACGTCGCGCGTACCGGCCAGGAGGCGCCGGGCCTGCGGAGCTGATCGTCCTGCCGGGTCTATCCGGCAGTGCCGCCCAAGTACTCTCTGCGCAGGCGCGCGATCTCACACAGGACGGCGGTGCAAAGCTCCAGAAGCTCGAGTTGGCTCAAGGCCTCTCCGAACAGGCCTCGTGTGGCGATCTCGGCGATGGCCATGGTCGTCAGAAACGACGACGGCGGCTCGCCTTCCTGCTCCGCCACACCTGCCCCCAATTCGCACGCTCGCAATCAAGACAGCTTTCTGGGCCGCGTCTCACGTTGGGGAAAGCAACAAAGTTTTGAGGAAATCGACTCTTCTCGTGATGTTGCTCGAAGGACACACGCGGCCTTTTCGCCGAGCTTGTCGATGACGTCCCTCGCGATCCTAGCCGCTCGTCGGGAGTTCAGGGGCCTTCTCAACCGCTCGCCAGCATATCGCGCACCAGCGGCGCGACCTGGCGGCCATAGAGCTCGATGCATCGCATCAGCTTGGCGTGGGGTAACGGTCCGGCGCTGTACTTCAGGTCGAAGCGCGAGAGGCCGAGTCCGCGCGCGGTGCCCGTGATCTTGCGCGCGACCGTCTCGGGCGAGCCGACGTAGAGCGAGCCTGCTTCGACCTCGCTGTCGAACTCGGCGCGATCCATCGGCGGCCAGCCGCGCTCGGCGCCGATCGTGTCGCGCATCCGCTTGTAGTCCGGGAAGAACTCCTCCCGTGCCTGGGCGTCGGTCGCGGCGACGTAGCCGGGCGAGTGGACGCCGATCGGGCGCGGCGGTCGGCCGTCCCCCGCGAAGGTGCGCTTGTAAAGGTCGACGTGCGCCGCGAAGCGCGACGGCGCGCCGCCGATGATCGCCAGCATCATCGGCAGGTCGTGGGCGGCCGCCCTCAGGACGGATCGCGGGCTGCCGCCCACCCCGATCCAGGTCGTGAGCGATCCCCGCTCGAGACGCGGGTAAACCGCCTGGTCGTGGAGCGCCGGCCGCACGGTGCCCTGCCAGGTCACGCGCTCCTCGCGCACGAGCTTGGCGAACAGGTCGAGCTTCTCCTCGAACAGGCGCTCGTACTGATCGAGCGCGTAGCCGAACAGCGGAAAGGATTCGATGAAGGAACCGCGTCCGGCGGTGATCTCGGCGCGGCCGCCCGAGAGCGCCTCCAACGTCGAGAACCGCTGGTAGACGCGGACGGGATCGTCGGAGCTGAGAACCGTGACGGCCGATCCCAAGCGGATGCGCGTGGTGCGTCCGGCGATGGCGGCGAGCACAATTTCGGGCGCCGAGACGGCGAAGTCGGCGCGATGGTGTTCGCCGATGCCGATGAAGTCGACGCCGCACTGGTCCGCGAGCACCGCCTCGGCGACCACGTCGCGGATCACCTGGGCGTCGGGAAGCGGCCGGTCGTCCTCGCTCGACGTGACGTCGCCGAAGGTGTCGAGGCCGAGTTCGATGTCCATGCGAGTCCGCTCGGAGCCCGGTCAGGCGATGGCAGGGCGCGTAGCAGACGCGGGGTCATCCGGCCACAGCGCGGCGGCCGGCGCTTTCCTGCGGCGCCGGGGGTGTTCGTTCCTCCGGCGCGGCCCACCTGAAGGGGCGGCAGCGGTACGAGGAGCCCGGCATGGCGAAATGGACAGCGGCGGACGTGCCCGACCTTACCGGCCGCACGGCGGTGGTGACGGGCGCCTCGAGCGGCATCGGCGAGGCGGCGGCCGAGGCCATGCTGACCAAGGGCGCCACCGTGGTGCTGGCGGTCCGCGACGCCGGCAAGGGCGAGCGCGTGCTGGGGGCGATGCTGCAGCGCCATCCCGGCGCCAAGGCGCTGGTGATGATCGTCGACATGGCCGACCTCGCCAGCGTGCGCGCGTTCGCCGACAAGGCCACCCGCGCGCTGCCGCAGATCGACATCCTCTTGAACAACGCCGGCCTGGGCATGCAGCGCGCGCGGGCCGTGACCGCCGACGGCTTCGAGCGGCAGTTCGGCACCAACCATCTGGGGCAGTTCGCGCTGACCGGGCTGCTGCTGCCGGCGCTGCTCAAGGCGCCGTCACCCCGCGTCGTCTCGATCTCGTCGATCGCCCATCGCGGCGGCACGGTCGACTTCGACGACCTGCAGGGCGAGAGGCGATACCGCGGCGGCAAGGCGTATAGCCAGTCCAAGCTCGCCAACCTGCTGTTCGCGCTGGAACTGGACCGCCGCGCCAGGGCAGCCGGCGCGCGGCTCGTCAGCGTCGCCGCGCATCCCGGGATCGCCGCCACCGGCTTCGTCGCCGCCATCGGCCTGCCGGGCCCGATCGCCGCCGTCGCCGATGTCGGCGCCAGGATCGTCGGCCAGAGCGCGGCTCGCGGCGCCCTGCCCGGCCTCTACGCCGCAACGATGCCGGGCGTCGCCGGCGGCGAGTACTACGGTCCGGGCGGCATCGGCGAGGTGCGCGGCTGGCCCAAGCGCGCTGCCCTGTCAGACCGGGCCGAGGACCCGCATCTCGCCATGCGATTGTGGACCGTGTCGGAACAGCTGACCGGCGTGCACTACCGCCAGCTGGAGCCTCGCTTCAGCAACGTCTGAGGCGGATCACACCGGCTCGAGCGCCGCCACCTCGTCGTCGGTGAACACCCTGCCGCGGGTGAGGAAGCGCTTGCCCTTGCCGTTGTCGAGGCTGAACATGCCGCCGCGGCCGGGCACCACATCGATGATGAGCTGGGTGTGCTTCCAGTACTCGAACTGGTCCCGGTTGATGTAGACCTGCGCGCCCCCGATCGGGCCGAGCCGGACGTCGCGGTCGCCGACCATGTAGCCGTCGGTCGGGTAGCACATCGGCGCCGAGCCGTCGCAGCAGCCGCCGGACTGGTGGAACAGGATCTCGCCGTGCTCGTCCTGCAGCGCCTTGATCAGGTCGAGCGCCGCCGGCGTCGCCTTCACGCGCACCACCTCTTCCTTGTCCATGCTCTCTCCTTCGGGCCTGAAACGCGACCGGCGCCCCGAAGGGCGCCGGCCTCCTCACCCTAGATAGGAACGGCCTAGAAGAAGCCGAGCTTCTTGGGGCTGTAGCTGACCAGCATGTTCTTGGTCTGCTGGTAGTGGTCGAGCATCATCTTGTGGGTCTCGCGGCCGATGCCGGACTGCTTGTAGCCGCCGAAGGCCGCGTGGGCCGGGTAGGCGTGGTAGCAGTTGGTCCACACGCGGCCGGCCTGGATGGCGCGGCCGAAGCGGTAGGCGCGGGTGCCGTTGCGGGTCCACACGCCGGCGCCGAGGCCGTAGAGCGTGTCGTTGGCGATGGCGAGCGCGTCCTCGTCGTCCTTGAAGGTCGTGACCGAGAGCACCGGCCCGAAGATCTCCTCCTGGAA
>CAZZWW010000298.1:0-4153 GCA_964657815.1 Vulcanimicrobiota bacterium
CTGCTCGGCACCGGCACCGGCCTCGCGCCGTTCCTCTCGATCATCAAGGATCCCGACGCCTACGAGCGCTTCGAGAAGATCATCGTGGTGCACGGCGTGCGTTTCGCCAAGGACCTCGCCTATTCCGACTTCATCACCAAGGTGCTGCCGGAGGACGAGTTCATCGGCGAACTCGCCCGCGAGCAGCTGCTGTACTACCCGACGGTGACGCGCGAGGCCTTCACCCATGAAGGTCGCATTACGGACCTGATGACGACCGGCAAGCTGTTCTCCGACCTCGGCCTCCCCGACATGAGCATCGAGAACGACCGCTTCATGCTTTGCGGAAGTCCCGACATGCTCGCCGACGTCAAAGGGCTGCTCGACGAGAGGCACTACACCGAGGGCAATCACGGCGAGCAGGGCCACTACGTCATCGAGAAGGCCTTCGTCGACAAGTAGGCGAGCGGGCTCGTCCGCGCCGCGACGGAACGCCGGTGGCCAACAAAGCCCCGCCGACGATCATCGCCGCGGCCAGTAGGAGGGCGACGGTCGGCTTCGTTCGTCCGGCGAGGACGAGGAGCAGCACCGAGACGACCGGCGCCAGATAGGAGAGGACGCCGAGCTGGGCGAGCCGCCCGTGCTTGGTGGCGTGATCCCAGGCGAGAAATGCCAAGCCGGTGGGGCCCAAGCCCAGCGATACGATCGCGATCCACTGCCGGGTTTCCGGAGCCACGGTGGCCGGCTCGAAGGCGAAATGGCACACCGCGCCGGCCGCGGCGACCGCCCCGCAGACGCCGACCAACATGCCGCTGGGAACGTCGGCAAAGCGGCGGTTCACGACGGAATAGCCGGACCAGACGAGGGCACAGCCGAATGCCGCCGCATAGCCGAGAACCGGTGCCGGCTGCGTGGCGTCGATATCCCGACCTGTCAGCAGGAGCGCCGTTCCGCCGAGCCCCATCAGCGCCCCCGCAACGTGGCGGAAGCGCAGCGGCTCGGCGCCGGGTGCCATGGCCGAGAACAGCACGATCATCAAAGGCCAGAGATAGGCGACGAGGCTCGCCTGCGCGGCTGGGGCGTCCGACAGCGCGACGAAGTAAAGCGCATGATAGAGGAAGATGCCGGCGAAGGCGGTGAGCCAGGGCATGGGCGGTTGCCACAACTCCGCGACGGCCGCGCGTCCGCGGCCGAACTGGACGAGGAGCCCGCCGAGGAACGCGACGGCGAACGTGAGCGCGAGGAGTTCGAAAGGCGGGACGCCTCCGGCCTGGATCGTCAGGACCGCCAGTGCCGCCCACAGCATGATCGCCACCAGGCCGACCACGGTCGCGCGTGTTGTTTCCATTCCGCACCAACGAACGGGTCCCTTCGTCCAATGCACGCGCGGGGCCGAACTGCATAGCCTCCCATGCATTTGCGAGCGGGAGGCTGCACAATGCTCGAGAACGTACCGGCCGCGATCGGCCACGCGCTGAGTTCGATACGACCTGGTCTCGGCAAGATCGTCTACGCGCGCGAGGATCTCGCGGCGCCGGAGACGATGCGCGTCACCAGCGAGGCCTTTGGGCACGAGGGCTCGATCCCGGCGCGTCACACCGAGGACGGCGCCAAGGTGTCGCCGCCGCTTCGCTTCACCGGCATGCCGCAAGATGCACGCTCGCTGGCGCTGGTGGTGGAGGACGCCGACAGCCCGACGCCGGCACCGCTGGTCCACGCGCTGGTGTGGGACATCCCGGCGGAGGAGAACCACGGCTTCCACGAGGCGGCGCTCGACGCCGATGCCATGCCCACGACGCGCGCCGGGGCCTCGCTCGGCAAGAACTCGTTCCTCTCGACCGGCTGGCTTCCGCCCGACCCGCCGACCGGCCACGGCCCGCACCGCTACTGCTTCCAGGTCTTCGCCCTCGACGTGGTGCCCGAGCTGGAGGAAGGCGCGGGACGCGGCGCCGTGGTGGAGGCTTTGAAGGGCCACGTGCTGGCCAAGGGGATGCTGGTGGGGACCTACGAGCGGGCCGGGTGAGATAATCCTACAACGCAGTCTTTGCTTTGCTCGTTTCGACCGATGACGGCAGACCGAACCCCGAGGAGAATATGAGCAGATCGCGACGCCGTGTCCCCATGCTCGCCAATACGACGGCGATGTCGGACAAGCGGGACAAGGTACTCGCCCATCGAGCCGAGCGGGGCGCCGTGCGCGCTGCCCTGACGGCGAACGGCGATGTTCCTGATCACAAGCAGTTCGGCGATCCGTGGCAGGCAGCAAAAGACGGCAAAACCTATCGCGTCGATGCGACTGCCGCCCTCATGCGAAAGTAGAAGCGTCGTCACGGTCCTGGTTACCGCGCGCCTAGGCCTCCCGCGCCATCCGCACCACGTTATGCAAACTCCCGTCGGCCGCATCCATCAGCTTGCGGAAGCCGCGCGCAGCCTGGCGGATGCGCTGCTCGTTCTCGACCAGCGCGAGGCGCACGTAGCCCTCGCCCTGCTCGCCGAAGCCCAGCCCCGGCGCCACCGCCACCTCGGCCTTCTCGATCATCAGCTTGGCGAAGCCGAGCGAGCCCAGGTCGGCGAAGCGCTCCGGCACCGGTGCCCAGGCGAACATCGACGCGCGCGGCGAGGGGATCGGCCATCCGGCCTTGGCGAAGCTCTCGACCATCACGTCGCGGCGCTTCCTGTAGATCGCGCGCATTTCGTGGATGCAGTCGTCGGGACCGTTGAGCGCGGCCGAGGCCGCCACCTGGATCGGCGTGTAGGCGCCGTAGTCGAGGTACGACTTCACCCGCGTCAGCGCCGAGATCAGCCGCTCGTTGCCGACCGCGAAGCCCATCCGCCAGCCGGCCATGGAATAGGTCTTCGACATCGAGGTGAACTCGATCGTGCAGTCGATCGCGCCGTCCACCTCCAGCACCGACGGCGGCGGATCATTGTCGTCGAAGTACAGTTCGGCGTAGGCGAGGTCGGACAGGATGTAGATCTCGTGCTTCTTGGCGAAGCGCACGAGGTCCTTGTAGAAATCGAGGCTGGCGACCAGCGCCGTCGGGTTGGAGGGGTAGCACACCACCACCGCGATCGGCTTGGGCACGGAATGCCGGATCGCCCGCTCCATCAGCGTGAAGAAGTTCGGCGTCGGGTCGGCGGAGATCGAGCGCGTGGCGCCACCCGCCATGAGGAAGCCGAAGGCGTGGATCGGGTAGGACGGGTCGGGCACGATGATGACGTCGCCCGGCGCGGTGATCGCCTGGGCGACGTTGGCGAAGCCCTCCTTGGAGCCGAGCGTCGCCACCACCTGCGTGTCGGGGTTGAGCGTCACGCCGAAGCGCCGGGCGTAGTAGGCCGCCTGCGCACGCCGCAGCCCAGGAATGCCCTTGGAGGCCGAATAGCGATCGATGCGCGTCTTGGTGAGCGTCTCGACGAGCTTGTCCTTGACGTGCTTGGGCGCGTCGAGGTCCGGGTTGCCCATGCCGAGGTCGATGATGTCGGCGCCGGCCTTGCGCGCCGCCGCCTTGAGGCGGTTCACCTCCTCGAAGACGTAAGGGGGCAGGCGCTGGATGCGATAGAATTGCGGATTCATGCGGTGCGGCTTGCGGGGATGGGCTTAAGGGCGGCGCAGGCCCATCGATACCGCACTGGCGCGGGCTGCCCTAGGAAATTCGTCCTACACGGCCGTGGCCCGGACCGGACCGCTGCCCTTGCGGAAGCGCGTTTTGCGGCACGGCTTACCGCTTTGCTCACACTTGTCCGCCAGGATTCGGTTGCATGCAGCCCGCGACGCTTCCGCCCTCCGCCGCCCCGCTCGACGAGCCCGAGCGGCAGCGCCGCCTCGCGGAGCTGGCGCTGATGGCGGAGCCGGCGCATCCGCAGTTCGCCAAGATCTGCGATCTCGCGGCGACGATGTTTTCCGTCCCCTACGCCTTCGTCAGCCTGATCGACGCGACGCAGGCGCATGTCTTCGCCGAATGCGGCCTCCGACCCGGATCCATGCCGCGGGGGCAGGCGATGTGCGACGCCACCATCGCGCACGGCCAGCCGCTCGTCATCTCCGAGCTGACGGAAGACCCTCGCTTCCGCGACACGCCTCTGGTGACCGGCGAGACCGCGATGCGCTTCTACGCCGGCGTTCCCATCGAGCTCGAGCCCGGCATCCGCTTGGGCGCCTTCTGCATCGCGGACA
>CAZZWW010000299.1:0-4101 GCA_964657815.1 Vulcanimicrobiota bacterium
ATCTTCAACATGCGCGCGCCGGGCATGACGCTGCACAAGATGCCGCTGTTCGCCTGGTCGGTGCTGGTCACCGCCTTCCTGCTGGTGCTGTCCCTCCCGGTCCTCGCCGGCGCCATCACCATGCTGCTGACCGACCGCAACTTCGGCACCACCTTCTTCGACCCTTCGAACGGCGGCGATCCGATCCTCTTCCAGCACCTGTTCTGGTTCTTCGGCCACCCCGAGGTGTACATCCTGATCCTGCCGGGCTTCGGCATCGTCAGCCACATCATCTCGACCTTCTCGAAGAAGCCGATCTTCGGCTACCTCGGCATGGCCTACGCCATGGTTGCGATCGGCGTGGTCGGCTTCGTGGTGTGGGCGCACCACATGTACACGGTCGGACTTTCGCTCTCGACGCAGCGCTACTTCGTGTTCGCCACGATGGTCATCGCGGTGCCGACGGGCGTGAAGGTGTTCTCCTGGATCGCGACGATGTGGGGCGGCTCGATCTCGTTCCGTACGCCGATGCTCTGGGCGACCGGCTTCATCTTCCTGTTCACCGTCGGCGGCGTCACCGGCGTGGTGCTCGCCAACGCCGGCATCGACCGCGCGCTGCACGAGACCTACTACGTCGTCGCGCACTTCCACTACGTGCTGTCGCTCGGCGCCGTGTTCGCCCTCTTCGCCGGGTTCTACTACTGGTTCCCGAAGATGTCGGGCTACATGTACAACGAGACGCTCGGAAAGTGGCACTTCTGGCTGATGTTCGTCGGCGTGAACGTCACCTTCTTCCCGCAGCACTTCCTCGGCCTCGCCGGCATGCCGCGTCGTTATATCGACTATCCCGACGCCTATCGCCTGTGGAACGAGATCTCGTCCTATGGCGCCTACCTCTCGTTCGCGAGCGTGTTCCTGTTCCTCTTCATCATCTACGACGCCTTCGCCAAGAAGCGCGTCGCCGGTGACAATCCCTGGGGTGCGGGCGCGACCACGCTGGAGTGGACGCTCTCCTCGCCGCCGCCCTACCACCAGTTCGAGACGTTGCCCCGCATCACCACGGCCGGCGGCCACTGATCGGCGGACAAGCCGCGGCGGGTGACGATCCTGCCGTCACGATCCTCGAGGGCGCCGCTTACGGCGTCCTCTCCGCTTCGGCGGTCCCTCGAACGAGGCTTCGCCCGCCGGCGTGTTCGCGGGCGCGCAATGCCAAGAGTACCATGAGCTTCATCAGCGAGACGACCGACAGCGTCCTCATTTCCACGGCCGACCCGGGCGACTACATCGCTCTCCTCAAGCCGCGGGTGATGTCGCTCGTCGTCTACACCGCGATCGCCGGCCTGCTGATCGCGCCGGGCACGATCAATCCCATCCTCGCCGTCGCCGCCCTGCTCGCGATCACCGTCGGGGCCGGCGCCAGCGGCGCGCTCAACATGTGGTACGATTCGGACATCGATGCCGTCATGCGACGCACCGCCGGGCGCCCGATCCCGCAAGGTCGCGTGACGCGCGGCGAGGCGCTGGCCTTCGGTCTGATGCTTTCGGCTGCTTCGGTCTTCACCCTCGGCGTCGTCGCCAACTGGTTCGCCGCCGCATTCCTCGCTTTCACCATCTTCTTCTACGTCGTGGTCTACACGATGTGGCTAAAGCGCTCGACGCCTCAGAACATCGTCATCGGCGGCGCCGCTGGCGCCTTTCCGCCCATGGTCGCCTATGCCGCCGCGACGGGCACGGCGTCTTGGTCGAGCTTCGCGCTGTTCGCGCTGATCTTCGTGTGGACGCCGCCGCACTTCTGGGCGCTGGCCCTGGTGAAGTCGGAAGAGTTCGCCAAAGCCAACATCCCGATGCTGCCCAACGTCGCCGGCTCAGACCGCACGCGTCGCGACATCCTCCTCTACAGCGTGGCTCTCGCCCCGATCGGCATGCTGCCCTGGTTCATGGGCTTCGCGACTGTCGCCTACGGGCTCCTCTCGGCCGCGCTTGGCATGGGCTTTGTCGTGCTGGCGTATCGTTGCTGGCGCATCCGCGACGGCGCGGCGGCCAACAAGGCGGCCATGGCGCTGTTCTCGTTCTCGATCCCCTACCTCTTCCTGCTCTTCGCCGAGATCATCGGCGAGCGGACGCTGATGCTGGCGAAGGTGCTCCCATGGCTGTGAGCCACGAGGAGCCCGAGGGCATCGTCCTCACGCCGGAGCAGGTGCGCAGCCGGCGCAATCGCAACATCGCGATCGGCCTCGCCGTAGGCCTGCTGGTCGTGCTGTTCTACGTCGTGACGATCGCCAAGATCGGTTCGCACGTTGTCGATCGTCCCCTCTGATGGCGCGGATCGGCCGGCGACATATCGCGCCCGCTGCGGCGACCGCCGTGGTGCTCGGCATGCTCGGGCTGGTCGCCGTGTCGTTGCCGATGTACCGCGCCTTCTGCCAGCTCACCGGCTATGAAGGCACGCCGCGCATCGGCGCGCAGGCGCTCGGCCTCGCGAAGGGCACCCGCACGATGCAGGTCCGCTTCGATGCCAACGTCGGCGGCGGCCTGCCGTGGCGCTTCGAGCCGGAGCAACCGCAGATCGCCGTGCGCACCGGCCAGACCGCGACTGTCTTCTACAAGGTGACCAACACCAGCGACGACACCATCACCGCGCGTGCCGTGTACAACGTCGGACCGCCCTCCATCGGCGCCTACTTCGACAAGGTCGCCTGCTTCTGCTTCTCCGACCAGACGCTGAAGCCGCACCAGACGCTCGAGATGCCTGTGGTCTTCTTCCTCGATCCCGCCCTGGAGAAGGACGAGACGATGGACGGGGTCGCCGAAGTGGTTCTTTCGTATACGTTCTATCGGCAGAAGGCGGTGGCCGCACAGGCCAACGCCGCCAAGGACGAGCCGGCCAAGCAGAAGCTGTAGCGGGCCACCTTGACCGTCCGCGAACAAAGACGCTAACGCCACAACCAAGGGACAGCCGCCGGGCGTGACGCCGGCGGTACGGGGAAGGGACACGCAACGCCATGGCCGCTGGTCACGCCAAACCGAACCACGACTACCATCTGGTTCCGCTCAGCCCCTGGCCGCTCGTCGGGTCGATCAGCGCCTTCGTGATGGCGCTCGGCGGCATCATGTGGATGAAGTCGATCAATGCCTTCGGCATGTACGTGTTCTTCGCCGGGCTCCTCGGCGTGCTCTACACGATGGCCGCCTGGTGGACCGACGTCGTGCGCGAGGCGCAGCACGGCGATCACACCCGCGTGGTCCAGATCAGCCACCGCTACGGCATGATTCTCTTCATCGCCTCCGAGGTGATGTTCTTCGTCGCATGGTTCTGGGCCTATTTCGACGTCGCGCTCTATCCCCACGAGGCGATCGAATACGCGCGCACGCAGGCCATCGGCGGCGTGTGGCCGCCGAAAGGCACCGAGGCGCTCGACCCCTGGCACTTCCCGCTCTTCAACACGCTGCTGCTGCTGACATCCGGCACCACGGTGACCTGGGCGCACCACGCCCTGCTGCACTCCGATCGCTCGGGCATCGCCAAGGGCCTCATCCTGACCATCGTGCTCGGCGTGCTCTTCACCTGCGTACAGGCGTGGGAGTACATGCACGTCGACTTCAAGTTCGCGACCGCCATGGGCTCGAACTTCTTCATGCCGACCGGCTTCCACGGCTTCCACGTGATCATCGGCACGATCTTCCTGATCGTGTGCATGGCGCGCGTGATCCTGGGACAGTTCACGCCGAAGCAGCACCTCGGCTTCGAGTTCGCCGCCTGGTACTGGCACTTCGTCGACGTGGTCTGGCTGTTCCTGTTCTCCTGCATCTACGTGTGGGGCTCGTGGGGCCTGGTGACCGATGTGGTGAAGGCGCCGTAGCGCCATCATCCTTTTCGCGGAGGCGACAGGGCGGCCCGGTCGGGCCGCCTTTCTTTTGCGTCAAATGATCGCTTCATGCTGAATTGATTAGGCAAAACGCGAATTCGCTTCCCGTTCGGCGTGACTTAGGGGAAGGACTCGGCTAGGTAGCCACGCGTGCCGCGTTTGGCTCTAATGCGAAACGCACATGGCGCGAAGCCAAGTCTGGGAGGACGCTCCCGGTCCGTGACGCTCGGCAAGAAGCGCGGCCGCGAGGCCCTGG
>CAZZWW010000300.1:0-2483 GCA_964657815.1 Vulcanimicrobiota bacterium
GGGAGGGTGCGTCGCCTCCAAAGAGGGAAGAAAACGGCTCCGAGCGGGGCCGCGATAAGGGCAAGGAACCGAGGAGAACGCGCGGCGTCGTGCCGACATGTTCTCGCGGTGGACCGGGACGCGATGCGGACATCGGCCGGCGAGCGAAGCCGCGGACCCAAGCCCGTGTTCCCCCAGCGATCGACGACCCGAAATCGGGACAAGACATGTCCTGTAAGACCTATGCGCGACGCTCGAAGAGCCTCGGAAGGGCTTGGCACGCGGCGGTCCGCCGTCAGCGATTCGTCTCGAGTCTGCCAGGGCAGGGCGTCGCGCGGGGCGCAAGCCATCGACCAGGGCGGGTCCGAAGCGGACAGCCGAAGCTGTCTTCGCCGAAACCAAACACGGTACGACATTAGGGAACGTAATTGCTTTTTGCAACAAGCCCTAAGAGAGTGTGTCGCCGCGGCAACAACCCTTCGGCATCGGACGCCGCCGGCCACACCGCCTGTTAACGCCGAACCCGTAAGATCATAGGCTTCGCAGCGCCGGATCGGGACGACGGGAGCGGCATGAGCCAGCAACGACGCATCGGACGGCGGGCAGGGACGTCGATCGCGCTCGCCGCGCTGGCGCTGTGCGGACTGTCCGGCGTCGCCGCCGCCAGCGGCCTGGTCGGGGTCCGCGCCGCCGTGCAGCGCGAGTCGACCCGGCCGATGGTGGCGATCACGGGCGTCCATGTCGAGGGCACGGCCGACACCGCCAAGCTCACGTTCGATCTGTCCGGATCCCTCGAGGCCAAGGCCTTCGTCATGGCCGATCCCGACCGCGTCGTCGTGGACCTGCCGCAGGTCGATTTCGCGCTGGACGCGAAGGCCGGCCATGCCGCGACCGGCCGGCACGCCCGCAAGACCCTGATCGGATCCTTCCGTTTCGGCCTGCTCGCGCCGGGGCGCTCGCGAATCGTGATCGACCTCGCCGGGCCGGCGCGGATCGGCGCGACGGAGGTGAAGATCGTCGAGGGCAGGGCGACGCTGGTGGTGGCGCTGGCACGGACCGATCGAGCCGCCTTCCTCGCCGCCGCCAGGACGCCGGCGCCCCCGCCGACTGCCGCCGCAGCGGTGCTGTCGGCAATGCCTGGAAAGCCGACGGTCGTGATCGATCCCGGCCACGGCGGACCTGACAACGGCGCCATGGTCGGCGGCGTGGTCGAGAAGGACGTCACTCTGGCCTTCGCCAAGCAGCTCGCCGGAAAGCTCGAGGCGAGCGGCCGCTTCAACGTGGTGATGAGCCGGGCGACCGATGTCTTCGTGCCGCTCAGCGAGCGCGTACGCATCGCCCGCTCGGCCGGCGCCGCGCTGATGATCTCGGTCCACGCCGACACGCTGCCCGAATCCGCCGACGTCAGCGGCGCGACCGTCTACACCGTGTCGGACAAGGCCTCCGACGCCTATGCCGCGAAGGTCGCCGCCAAGGAGAACGAGGCCGACGCGACCGTGGGCGTCGCCGGCCAGACCGATGTCGCCGACGTCAACGACATCCTGTTCGATCTCACCCGCCAGGAGACGCGCGCCTACAGCCACGTCTTCGCCCGCACGCTGGTGAACTACTGGAAGGTCGCAGGACGCTTGAACAAGAATCCGCAGCGCGCCGCGGGCTTCGTGGTCCTCAAGGCGCCGGACGTGCCTTCGGTGCTGCTCGAACTGGGTTACCTGTCCAGCCCGCAGGATTCCGCGCAGCTCACGTCGGAGACCTGGCGCGCGGCGGCGACAGCCCGGATGGCGGAGGCGGTCACCGCCTATTTCGCCGACCAGCACGGTCCGGAGAAGGCCGCCGCCGGCGTGGCGATCCCCGCGCGTCAGGCCTTCGCGGCCTTGCCCACGAGGTAGCCTCGGCGCCCGCGCGTGGCGCCGGAGTGTGACTGCGCGGCCACGATCCGGCCGAGAGAGGTCTGCCGCAGCGGTCGCAGCGAGGGTTCCTTCACAAACCCCGCCCGCACCACAAAAACGCCTCACCACCCCGCGACCTAGTTCCTCAAGCGGCCCGACGGTCCCCGCGATGCCCGGCCGTGCCCAGAGGCTCCACAGAATGCGCTTCATCGCCCGATTTCTCGGCCTGATCTTCGCGACCTTCGCGATCGTGTTCGTGGTGTCGGCGATCGGCGCGGGCGCCGTGCTCTTCAAGTACGAGCAGGATCTGCCGGACTACACCCAGCTCAAGAACTACGAGCCGCCGGTGATGACCCGCGTCCACGCCGGCGACGGCTCGGTGCTCGCCGAATATTCCCACGAGCGGCGCCTGTACCTGCCGTCCTCGGCGATCCCGGCCCTGGTGAAGGAAGCCTTCATCTCGGCCGAGGACAAGAACTTCTACACGCACAACGGCGTCGATCTCGAAGGCATCACCCGCGCCGCGATGGTGCTGGCCGAGGGCGGCAAGCACGTCCAGGGCGCCTCGACGATCACCCAGCAGGTCGCCAAGAACTTCCTGCTGACCAACGAGCG
>CAZZWW010000300.1:2583-4059 GCA_964657815.1 Vulcanimicrobiota bacterium
CCCGAGGTCGGCGGCGCCATCGTCGCGATGGACCCCTACACCGGCCGCGTCTTCGCCATGGTCGGCGGCTTCTCCTACGATCAGTCCAACTTCAACCGTGCGACGCAGGCGATGCGCCAGCCCGGCTCGTCCTTCAAGCCGATCGTCTACGCCACCGCGCTCGACAACGGCTACACCCCGTCCTCCATCGTGCTCGACGAGCCGATCTCGATCGACCAGGGCCCGGGTCTGGGAATGTGGTCGCCGCAGAACTTCGAAGGCAAGTCCGGCGGCCCGCATACCCTGCGCTATGGCGTCGAGCACTCGATCAACCAGATGACCGTGCGCCTCGCCCGCGACGTCGGCATGCCGCTCATCGCCGAGTACGCCAAGCGCTTCGGCATCTACGACGACCTGCCGCCGTACCTCTCGTTCTCGCTCGGTGCCGGCGAGACCACGCTGATGCGCATGACCACGGCCTATTCGATGCTGGCCAACGGCGGCCGCAAGATCAAGTCGACGCTGATCGACCGCATCCAGGATCGCTGGGGCCACACGATCTACAAGCACGACGAGCGCGCCTGTCAGAGCTGCAACGAGGTCAAGTTCCAGGCCGACGAGCCGGAGCCGGCGCTGGTCGACAAGCGCGACCAGGTGCTCGATCCGCTCACCGCCTACCAGATCACCTCGATCATGGAAGGCGTGATCCAGCGCGGCACCGGCGTCAGCATCAAGGCGGTCGGCAAGCACCTCGCTGGCAAGACCGGCACCACGAACGACGCCAAGGACCTGTGGTTCGTCGGCTATTCGCCCGACCTCACCGTCGGCGTGTTCATGGGCTACGATCGTCCTCGTTCGCTGGGCGACTCGGCGCAGGCGGCGCTCTACACCGCGCCGATCTTCCGCGACTTCATGCAGATGGCGCTGAAGAACAAGCCGGACATCCCGTTCCGCGTGCCGCCCGGCATCAAGCTCATCTCGGTCGACGTCCATTCGGGCCAGCGCTCGACCGGCTCGAGCTCGATCCTCGAGGCCTTCAAGCCCGGCACGGCGCCTCCCGAGGGCTACTCGTCGAGCGATGCCTCGCCGCGTCAGCTCGACAAGGGCGGTGATGCCGACCAGGTCGTGGGGTCGGGCACCGGCGGCCTGTACTGAGCATGCCGCCGGCCGCGCACGACCGGGGCGCACGCGCCATCCTGGTCTCGACCACCAACGACATCCCCGGCTATCGCATCGTGCGCCATCACGGCATCTGCCGCGGCATCACGGTGCGATCGCGCAGTGCCGTCGGCAACTTCTTCGGAGGCTTGCAGTCGGTCTTCGGCGGCAAGCTCGGCATCTACGTGAAGCTGGCCGAACAGGCCCGCGAGGAGGCGTTCGCGCACCTCTGCGATCATGCCTTCCGCGGTGGAGCCAACGCGATCGTCGGCATGCGCTACGATGCCAACGAGATCATGGACGGCATCACCGAGGTGCTCGCCTACGGCACGGCGGTCT
>CAZZWW010000301.1:0-4043 GCA_964657815.1 Vulcanimicrobiota bacterium
CTGCTCATGGCGCTTCCGTGCGCCTGGTTCGCGTCCGGCAAGCCGATGCGCATCGTGGCCTACGCGCTCACGCTGACCCTGGTCGGCCAGACGGGCCTCCTCGTATGGATCTTCGCGGACCATCGTTGGCAGCTCGAGATGCACTTCTACTTCTTTGCGGTGCTGGCCATGCTCGCCGGCTTCTGCGACGCTGGCGTGCTCGTCGCGGCCTGCCTGACGATCGCCGCCCATCACCTGCTCCTGAACTGGTTCCTGCCGTCCCTCCTCTATCCCGGCGGTACCGACACTCGGCGCGTGCTCCTCCATGCGTGGTTCGTCCTGGCGGAGACGGGCATGCTCATGGTGATCGGCGGCGCGATCCGGTCCGCGTTCGCGCGCGCGATGCTCTTCGAGCATCGGTCGCAGGCCGCGCTCCGCGACCTAGAGCTCGTCCGAGCCGACCTCGAGAGGGCGCTGAAGGCGAGCGACGGCGACCTCCATCGTCTGGACGGACGCTTGAAGCACCTGCAGCGATGCATCGGGGCCCGACTGGACGATCTGCTCGCCTCCTCCCGCACGCTCGCCCGCAACGCGGCCGACCTCAACGAGGCGGCGACCCTCGTCTCGGACCAGGCGGCCGCCACGATCGCCTCGGCTCGTCACACCAGCACCAGAATCGAGGAGGTGGCCGACGTCGGCCGGAGCTTCGTCAAGCTCTTCGCCGACATCGAGGCGACCACCGCGGGATCCGCTGCCATGTCGGAGGATGCGGTCGTCAAGGTGTCAAAGACGAAGCAGGCCATGGCCGATCTCGTCGGCATGTCGAAGGACATCGATCGGGCCTCCAAGGCGATCGGCGCCATTGCGATGCAGACCAACCTTCTCGCCCTCAACGCGACGATCGAGGCGGCGCGCGCCGGTCACGACGGCCGCGGCTTCGTCGTCGTGGCCGCCGAGGTGAAGGCTCTCGCCGGGAGCACCGCGGCCGCGGCCAAGGACATCGACCTGCGCGTCGAGACGATCGGGCGCTTCGTGGCGGAGATGGTGGCGAACATCGGAGTCATATCGCTCGGCATCGCCGAGCTCGACTCGTCCTCGATGAAGGTCGCCGCGTCGGTGATGGAGCAGGGCCACGCCGCCAATCGAATCGCAGGGACGGTCACTTTGGTGTCCGAGCATGCGGACCAGGTCGCGAAGGCCGTCAGCGCGATCGACGTCCTCGCGGGCGGCGCGAAGCAGTCGGCCGGCTTCGTCGGTCTCGCCGCCTCGGACATTGCCGCGCAGACGGCGGCGATCCGGAGCGAGCTCGAGGTCTTTGCCGCCGATCTTGCGGCAGCCTGACGTCGGCGACTTCCCAACGACCCCGGGCGCGGACGTGGACGATGGCATCTGCCTCTACGCCTGCCCACTGCCCACTGCCCACTGTCCGACCTATGAAGACGGTCGGTCCTACGAAAGGCCGAAGCCCGAGTAGTGTACCTCCAGCGCGTAGCAGACCTGCTTGGAAAGCGTCCGGTGAAGGCCGCCTTGCGTGTCTCGGATGATGCGAGAACGGGATTGCTCAGGCGGCGCGAGCGGTGACGATCTCGGGCGACCAGTTCCACGGCAGGAGTTCACGGATGCGCTTGGCGGGGTGGTCCGGCAGGCGCCTCAGCACGTCTGCGAGCCAGGCGCGGGGATCGACGTCGTTGAGCTTGCAGGTCTCGATCAGGGTGTAGATCGCCGCGGCGCGGCGGCCACCAGCGTCCGAGCCGGCGAACGTCCAATTCTTGCGGCCGATGGCGACGCAGCGCATGGCGCGCTCGGCGGCGTTGTTCGACAGACAGACGCGGCCGTCGTCGAGGAAGCGGGTGAAGGCCGGCATGCGCTTCAGGCCGTAGTCCATCGCTTTCGCAGTTTCGGACTTCGACGACAGGGTGGCGCGCTGCCCAATCAACCAGGCGACGAGTGCGTTGACGAGTGGTCTGATCGTTTGCTCTCGCACGTCCTGCCGCTCAGATGACATCGAGCCGTTGATGGTGCGTTCGATCGCGAAGATGGCATCGATACGCGTCACGGCCTCGACGGCGATCGGCGCCTTCTTGAGCGCGGCGATCTCGTAGAACTTGCGCCGCCAGTGCGCCCAGCATCCCGCCTCGACGATCGTTCCGGGGTGCCGCCCCGGCTCGTACAACCTGTTGAAGCCGGCGTAGGCATCCGCCTGCATGATGCCGGACCAGGACCCGAGGAACGCCTCGGGATGCACACTGCCGCGGTCGGGGGAGTAGACGTAGAACGCGGCCGGCGGATCGGCACCGCCGAAGGCGCGATCGTCGCGGACCGCGGTCCAAAGTCGACCCGTCTTCGTCTTGCCTTTGGCCAGAACAGGTACCGGCGTATCGTCGACATGAAGGCGAAGCGCCGCCAGAACGTGGGCCTCGATGATGTCGACCATCGGCTTGAGGGCGACGCTGACCGCGCCCATCCAGTCGGCCATCGTAGAGACATCGATCTCGACGCCTTCGCGGGCAAAGGCACGGCTCTGCCGATGCAGCGGCAGATGCAGGCAGAACTTGCCGAAGGCGATCTCGGCCAGCAGCACCGGACCAGCGCGCCCTCGCGCAATTGGGTGTGAGGGCGCGGGCGGTTGCGTGATGGCATCACAAGATCGGCAGGAGAACTTCTCGCGCACGTGCTGGAGAACGAACCAGCTCGCCGGGACACGTTCGAGCGACTCGGTGATGTCTTCGCCGAGCTTGTGCAGGCGCCCGGCGCAGCACGGGCATGCGGACGGGCTGGGATAGACCTGTCGGACACGCGGCAGGTGCGCTGGGAGCGGGCGTCGTGCCGGCTTGCGGCGTGTGAAGGCATCGACCGGCGTGGCCGGTGCGGCCATCTCCTCGGCCGCCCGCATCGCGGCGATGGTCTCCTCGATGTCCTCGAGCGCCAGCTCGAACTGGCCGATCCTGGCGCCGGCCTCCGAGGATTGCCCGAACGCCTCGCGCCGCGCCTTCGCCAGCTGGAAGCGCAACCGCTCCAGCTCGAGGTCGAGCACGATGCGGTCCAATCGAGCCTTGGCGACGGCGGCTTCGGCGGTCAGCCTTGCCGTGCGTTCGACGTCCCTGGCGGCACGCTCGGCGAGGATCATCGCATGCGCGGCGGCGAGATCTCTTGGAAGCGACTCAGTGGGCGTGCTCACCCAACGAGAGAATCACGGATCGGATGCGCTTGGGAGCGACCAGCGGCGCTGTACACAGCTCGTCCGCCGCTATCCCGCGGCGTGCGGCCGCCAAGTCTGCCGAGGCGCGCGCCAGTCGATTCCATCGAGCAGATAGCCGAGCTGCGCCGACGAGATCGTCACCGTGCCGTCGGCCATCGACGGCCACAGAAAGCGGCCGCGCTCCAGCCGCTTCGAGAACAGGCACATCCCCTGGCCATCGTGCCAGATGACCTTGATCAGGTCGCCGCGCCGGCCGCGGAAGACGAACAGATGGCCGTCGTGCGGATCACGCTTCAGCGTCTCCTGGACCAGCAGGGACAAGCCGTCGAAGCCCTTGCGCATATCGGTGTGGCCTGTCGCCAGCCAAACGCGCACGCCACTTGGGAACGCGATCATCGGCTGCTCAAAACGTCGAGCACGCGGGCGAGAGCTTTGGCATCGACACCCGCATCGACCCGCACGCGACGGCCGCCGCCGAGATCGATCTCGATCAGCCCGCGCTCCTTCGCAGGGCCACGCGTCCGGCGCGCCTTCGTGGCGACCGACGGTGCAACGGCAGGCTCGGCGATCTTCACCGGGACCATCGTCGTGGAAGCCGCCGCCACCGGAAGCCTCGCCTGCCGCCGCCAAGCGAACAGGACACTCGGCGCGATATCGTTGCGCCGCGCGACCTCCGCCACCGTTGCGCCCGGCTCGAGGCTCTCCGCCAGGATCCTCATCTTCTCGTCGCGTGACCAGCGCCGCCGCCGCTCGACACCGCCCAGAACCTCGACCCGCATCGAAACCGACCTTAAAGCTAGCCTTAAGGTCCGATGCAGAGCGCTCCGCTATCGACGCCGCAAGGCGGCCGTCACCGGATGCTCAC
>CAZZWW010000302.1:0-4032 GCA_964657815.1 Vulcanimicrobiota bacterium
CGCGAGGCGCCGGCTTCGTCGTGTCGAATGGGTCGAGCGGCTACGCGCCCGTCGGGCGGGCCGGCGCGGCGCCGGGGCGCGGCACGCGCGGCTTGGGGGCAGGCAGCAGGCCTTCGCGCTGCATCTGCTTGCGGGCTAGCTTGCGGGCACGGCGGATGCTCTCGGCATGTTCGCGCGCCTTGCGCTCGGACGGCTTCTCGTAGGCCTTGCGCCGCCGCATCTCGCGGAACACGCCCTCGCGCTGCATCTTCTTCTTCAGGACCTTGAGGGCCTGATCGACATTGTTGTCGCGGACGAGAACCTGCAAAGCGCTGCTTCCTTTCGAGGTTTGAAAACGAGAAAAAGGCCAGATCGCACGATCTGGCCCCCTTCGACCTGGCCCGGCTCCGCTCTCGTCCAACGTCCCATTACATCCGTGGGTTCGCTCGACGATCGCCGAAGCCGGTCGTGGCGCGTCAGACCACCTGGAGGTTGTCGGCGGACGCGCGGCCCGTGCGACGGTCGTTGACCATCTCATAGCCGATCTTCTGCCCATCCTGCAGGCCGTTGAGGCCTGCGCGCTCGACGGCGCTGATGTGCACGAAGACGTCGTTGCCGCCATCCTCAGGCGCGATGAAGCCGAAGCCCTTCTGCGCGTTGAACCACTTGACTGTACCTTGGGCCATGATGACCTCCTGGAAGCGCACCGCGACGGCCGGCGGAAGCCGGACGGGTCGGAGCTGTCGAATTCGAGGAAGCATCATTAGCAGGCGCGCAGATGCGCGCGGGGCCAAAGCACCGGCCTGATCGATCAGGTCGATATAGACGTTTCCGAGGAAAGTGCAAGCTCGGCGGGGAGCGGCTGGAAGCAGAAGCGGCGGACACCCGCGGACCGCGTGTCACGCTTGGACGAGATCCGTTCGTGCTTACCTCGGCTCGACAGGCGGCTCACGCCTTCCAAGGAGTCCTCGATGACGCTGCTCACCCTTCTTGCCCTCGGCGCGGCCGTTCTGACGGCGGCTGTGGCCCGTTCGGGCGCCGCGCCGCAGCTCGTGCCGGTCCCCATCCGCTCGCGCCGCTGACGCGATCCACGAGGCGAGCCGCCTCGCGACAGCCGATTGGTACGGAGCTGTTGCGCAGCGGCTCTGTTCGCCGGCCACGTTTTTGCCATAGGAGAGTTCGGCTCCCACGTTCGGTTTTCCCGATGCGCATCCGCTACGGCTACGACCTCGCGTTCTTCTGTGCCGCGCCGGTGGTCGTCCTGACCCAGCTCGACGCCCATCCCGAGGTGGCACACCGCGTCGCGACCATGGGACGCCTCGAGATCAGCCCGGCGATCGAGACCACCACCTTCACCGACGCCTTCGGCAACGACGTCCGCCGTTTCCTTGCTCCGGCCGGCATGACCCGCATGACGCGCGACTGCGTCTACGAGTGCGACGGCAGCCCGCAGGAGGTCGCGCACGACGCCGTCGAGGTGCCGTTGGAGGAACTGCCCTCGGAGTTCTTCACCTATCTCGTCGGCAGCCGCTATTGCGAGGTCGACAAGCTATCGGGCGTGGCTTGGCAGCTGTTCGGCCACACGCCGCGGGGCTGGCCCCGCGTCCAGGCCATCTGCGACTTCGTCGAGCGCCATATGACCTTCGGCTACGAGTTCGCCCTCACGACGCGCACGGCGTCCGAAGCATTCGAGGAACGTGTCGGCGTGTGCCGCGACTTCGCGCATCTCGCCGTCACCTTGTGCCGAGCGATGAACATCCCCGCACGTTACGCCAACGGCTTCATGGGTAACATCGGCCGGCCGTCCGACCCGCTGCACGAGGATTACAACGCCTGGTTCGAGGCCTATCTCGACCATCGCTGGTACATCTTCGACGCCCGCCATAATGTGCCGCGCATCGGCCGCATCACCGTGGCGCGCGGGAGGGACGCGGCCGACATCCCGCTCGTCGCCTCGTTCGGGCCGCACGACCTGACCGACTTCAAGGTTTGGACGGACGAGGTGGTGGAGGCGGAGGCTTCCGAGGTGACCGAGCCGACGCTGGTGTCCGCTTGAGCGGTTGACACCGCCGACCTCGCAGCCGACATCGTCGCGCCCTTCTACCCTCGACGAACGCCCGAGCCTTTCATGTCCCACGAACACCTTGCCGAGACCATCGAGGCGGCCTTCCGCGACCGCGCCTCGGTCGATTCCGGCACCGGCGGCAGCGTGCGCGCGGCCGTCGACGAGGCGCTCGGCCTCCTCGACACCGGCGTGCTGCGAGTGGCCGAACGCGCTCCGAACGGCGAGGGTCCCGGCGCTTGGCACGTCGAGCAATGGCTGAAGAAGGCGGTGCTGCTCTCCTTCCGCCTCAACGACATGGCGCCGATCACGGGCGGCCCGGGCGGCTCGACCTGGTGGGACAAGGTGCCCTCCAAGTTCGAGGGCTGGGGCGCGGCCGATTTCGGCAAGGCGGGCTTCCGCGCCGTGCCGAACTGCGTGGTGCGCCGCTCCGCCTATATCGCGCCCAGCGTCATCCTCATGCCGAGCTTTGTGAACCTCGGCGCCTACGTCGACACCGGCACCATGGTCGACACGTGGTCGACGGTCGGCTCGTGCGCCCAGATCGGCAAGAACGTCCATCTCTCCGGCGGCGTCGGCATCGGCGGCGTGCTCGAGCCGCTGCAGGCCAACCCGACCATCATCGAGGACGATTGCTTCATCGGTGCCCGCTCCGAGGTGGTCGAGGGCGTCGTCGTCGGCCGCGGCGCGGTGATCGCGATGGGCACCTTCATCTCCGCCTCGACCAAGATCATCGACCGCGAGACCGGTCAGGTGCACATGGGTTGGGTGCCCCCCTATTCCGTGGTGGTGTCCGGCAACCTGCCAGGCAAGCCGCTCCCGGACGGCGCTCCCGGCCCCTCGCTCTATTGCGCTGTCATCGTCAAGACGGTCGACGCCCGCACCCGCGAGAAGACCGCGATCAACGACCTGCTGCGCACGTGAGCTTCGACAGCGGCGAGTCGCCGCCCTCCCGCGCCCGCTTCCTGTTCCGGCAGGAGGAGGGCACGGTCGACGCTGCGACGTGGCGTACCCATGCTGGCTGGCTCGCGGCGCTGGCGGTGGCGATGACGATCGTGTGGCTGCTGCTTCGCCCCTACGCCCACCACGACCTGAAGACGGAAGCCTTCATCCGCTGGATCACCGTGGTCGCGTTCACCTACCTGATCCTCTACGCCTTCGCCCTGATCCTGGCGGCCATCTGCTACACGATGCTGTCGATCAAGCGGCTGCGCGACCTCGGCCGGCCCACCGGCCTCGCCGGCCTGGTGCCGCTTTTCGTGCTACTCGCCGCCTCGCTGCATTTCATGCGCGAGCAGACGCCCGACGTCATCCTGCTGGGCTACGTGATTGCGCTCGATCTGACGCTCGCGGTGGTCGTCGTGTGGACCGTGGTCGAGCTCGGTTTCCGCAAGACGCGCTGAGGAGCCCATGTCTCGCACCCAGAAGCAGCGCATGCTCGCCGGCGAACCCTATCGCGCCGACGATGCCGAACTGTCGGCGCTGTCGTCCCGGGCTATCGCTTGGTGCGGACGCTACAACGCGAGCTTTGCCGCCACCCTGCCGGAGCGAGACGCCCTGCTCCGCGAGATCGCAGGCTCGGTCGGCGCCAACGTGAACGTCCGGCCGCCGTTCTTCATCGACTATGGATTTAACCTGACGCTCGGCGACGGCGTTTTCATGAATTTCAACTGCGTGGTCCTCGACGTCTGCCCCGTGACGATCGGCGCGCTGACGCAGATCGGGCCAGGCGTGCAGATCCTCGCCGCCGACCATCCGCGCGACCCCGCACAGCGCCGCGCCATGCTCGAGAGCGGCAGGCCGATCGCCGTCGGCGCCAATGTTTGGATCGGCGCCGGCGCGATGATCATGCCCGGCGTCACCATCGGCGACGACGCCATCGTCGGCGCGGGCAGCATCGTCACCCGCGACGTGCCCTCGGGCGCCACGGTGGTCGGCAGCCCGGCGCGGGTGATCGCGCGGTCCAGCCCGTCATAGACCGCCTCGAACGT
>CAZZWW010000303.1:0-3966 GCA_964657815.1 Vulcanimicrobiota bacterium
TGCAGGGCCTGTCCGCCCGCTTCCTCGTGCCGGCGACGGCCGAGACGGTGTGGCTGGAGTCGGACACGGTCGTGCCGGCGATGGCCGGTGGGGGTGCCGACCTGCGCGCGCTCGGCGTGTGCGTCGGCAAGGTCGTCATCGACGACGGCTTCGGCTCTCAGGTCGTCATGGCCGACGATCCCCGCCTCAGCGCCGGCTTCCACGACATCGAGGAAGGCCCTCAGCGCTGGACCGCGGGCCGCGCCCGGCTGCCGGCCGATCTGTGGGAGGGCTGCCGCGGCAGCTTCTTCCTGCGGGTGGAACTGACCAGGCCGGCGCTGTCCAAGTGGGTCGTGCCGAGCGTCGCCGTTCGCGAAAATCTCGTCGCGCTCGCTGGCTGACATACGTTAGAAGAGCCGCCGTGAGTTCGCGGCGGCTCTTCTATTGGTGCCACACGACGTCGAGGCAGCCGTTCGAGACCGGCATCCAGCGCGTGACGCGGCGCCTCGCCCCTGCTTTGGGCCTCAACGGCTTCGACGTCGTGCCGGTCGGCCGCCACGAGGGCAGCGGCCTGATCGAGATCCTCGGCCGAGGCACCGCCGCTTTCGAAGCGGCGCGTCAAGCCTCCGGCCGCTCGCCGATCCTCTTCATCCCGGAACTGACCGCCGACCTGGTCGCCCGCGGCGCCGATCCGGCCAGCATGGGCAGCGCCTACGGGATGCGCACGCTGACCCTCGTGCACGATCTCATCCCCATGAAGCTGCGCGATCACTATTCGGCTCCGGCCGTCGCCGTCTTCACCGCCTACTATGAAAGCCTGGCACGCAACGATGCGGTGCTGGTGACGACACACGGCGTGGCGGACGAATTGCGCCGCTTCCTGGAAGACCGGGTGCTCCGCGTGCCGCCGATCACGGTGGTGCCCCTTCCCGCGCAATTCGGCGATCATGCCCGCGTCGTCGAGGCCGCGCCGGGGAGGCGCGAGGGAGAGCCGCTGAGGCTCGTGAGCGTGGTCTCCTGGGAGCGGCGCAAGAACCTGCTCCGGCTGATCAGGGCGGTGATGGCGGCGCAGCGGGACGCCGCGATCGAGCTGACCGTCGTCGGGCGGCGCGGGCTCGAACCGGCCTACGATGCAGAAGTCGACGCGCTGCTCGCCACGGCGCCGGGCATCACCGTCACCGGACGCTTGCCGGACGACGCACTGGTTGCCCGCATCGCGGCGAGCCACGCCACCGTGTATCCCTCGTGGGAGGAAGGGTTCGGATTGCCTGTCGGGGAGAGCCTTTGGCTGGGACGCCCCTGCCTTTGCCATAACGCCTCCTCCCTGGCGGAGATCGCACCCGGCGGCGGGACGCTGATGATCGACATGCTCGAAGACGAGGCCATCGCCGGTGCCTTGATCGCGATGGCGACGCAGCCGACGTTGCTGACGCGGCTCGCCGACGAGGCGATCCGCAGACCGCTCGCGTCGTGGCACGACTATGCCGGCTTGGTCGCCCCCTTGTTGGCGTAGAAACGACGCTGAGAGCACGGCGCGGACCATCTTGTCAGGATCGTTAAGAGTTTAATCCTAGTTTCGGGCAGCTTCGCCAAACACGCCGACCTGGAACGACCTTGAGACGGTTGATCGTCTGGACCATCAACCTCAGGATCGCGACCAAGATCGCGGCTTGCTTCGCCGCGCTCGTCGCGATCGGCGTCTTCGCGGTGGGAACCACGTTCCCCAACCTCTGGCGCATCGAATCGTCCGATATCCGCACCGTCGAGACGTTCAACATCCTGATCGCCACCAAGACCGTGTGGATCGATATCCTCAAGCAGGAGAGCGACGTGCGCGGCTTCCTGCTGTCGCACGACGCAAGCTTTCTCGATCGGGCGCATGCCGAAGATGCCGACCTCAAGGCATCGCTCGACGCCATGGAGCGGCTGGTCCTCGCGAGTCCCTCGCAGCGCGCTCGCGTCGAGAAACTCCGAACGCTCGTCGGCAACTGGCAAGCGCAGATCTTCGACCCGGCCGGACTCGACAAGCGCTCCGGCGCGGCGCCCGCGCTGGGCGGCGAGGGAACGCTCAACCGCATCCTGCGCACGCTCAAGGACGTCGATCTCGAGGACACCCGCGACCTCGCGGTTCGCGACAGGGCGCGAGCCCAGGCCCTCGCCTCGGCCTACTGGACCAACGGGCTCGCGCCTCTGGTCGCCCTGCTGGTGGCGGCCTTGCTCTGGATCGCCGTCCACCGCGTGGTCTCGAAGCCGATCTCCCGGCTCACCGACGCCATGCGCCGGCTCGCGGAAGGCGATACGTCGATCGAGCTGCCTTGCACGGAATGGAAAGAGGAGATCGGTGCGATGAGCCGGACGCTTTCCGTCTTCCAGAGGGCGATGGCCGATGCCGCGAGGCTGCGCGACGAACAGCAGGCGATGCGCGCCGATCGCGCGAGCCTGATGGGCGAGATGGCGGATCGCTTCGAGAGCGTCGTCGGCACGATCGTGGCGGACGTCACGCGATCGGCGACGCAGGTGCAGGCCTCGTCGCAGGCGCTGCTCGGGCTTGCCGAATGGACCACCACCGACGTCGGCACGGTCAATGGCGTCACCAAGCAGGCGTCGGCGACGATGCAGGACATCGCGCGGGACACGCAACGGCTCTCGGACGCGGTCAGCGGCATCAACGATCGCATGGCCCATTCCACCAACGTCGCACGCCAAGCCGTCGTGGAGGCCGATCGCACCACCGCCTCGATCCGGAGTTTGGCGGGTTCGGCCGAGGAGGTCGGCACCGTCGTCGCGCTCATCAACGGAATCGCGCGGCAGACCAACCTGCTCGCCTTGAACGCGACGATCGAGGCCGCGCGAGCGGGCGACGCGGGCCGCGGTTTCAGCGTCGTCGCCGGCGAAGTCAAGGGCCTCGCCGACGAGACGGCGCGCGCGACCGTCCAGATCCGCGAGAAGATCGAGGCCATCCAAGCCGCCGCCAGCGCTGCGGGCGGCGCCATCGACCAGATCAGCCGCACCATCGCCGAGATGGCTCACGTCACCCTGGAAACGACCGACGTCCTCGAAGCGCAGGGCTCGGCGACCCGCGAGATGATGAAGGGGACGCAGGCGACGGCCCGGCTGACGGCGAGCGCGTCGTCGCAGCTCGACAAGGTCAGCGAAGGGGCGGTGACGACCCGCGGGGCGGCGACCGGGCTGCTCGCTTCGGCCAAGGACCTGGCGCACCAGTCCATCGTCCTCCACGACGAGGCGAGACGCTTCGTGGCGTCCGTTCGCACGGGTTGATCTCTTCATCTGTTTTTAGCACGGCTTCGCCATGGTGCCGCCATGCGCAAGAACCTGATGTGGAGAGGTCTCGCGGTCTGCCTGGTCGCCATGTCGGCCTTGGCCGCTCGCGCCGACGATCCGG
Organism: Vulcanimicrobiota bacterium; assembly: GCA_964657815.1. Taxonomy (GTDB): domain Bacteria; phylum Pseudomonadota; class Alphaproteobacteria; order Rhizobiales; family Beijerinckiaceae; genus RH-AL1. The sequence goes on from CAZZWW010000303.1 coordinate 3,383, forward strand.
CCCTCGAGAAAGCCAAGGCCTCGTTTCGTCGGATCGCGCCGTCCCGTGACGCCGCGACGGCCGAGAGCGATCCCGTCTGGCGACTGGGCCGCAGCCTCTTCTTCGAGCCGTCGCTCTCGGCCTCCGGGCACATCGCCTGCGTGACCTGCCATGCCGTCGATCACGCCTGGAGCGACGGTCGGGCGCATTCCGTAGGCGACGCCGGTCGCGACCTCGCCAGCAGGACGCCCACGCTGTTTGGGATCGGCAAGCTGGAGCGGTTCGGCTGGACCGGCCGGTTCCGCGACATGGCGGCGGTCACCACCGTCGCGATCAGTTCGCCGACCAACATGGCGCAGACGCTCGCTTCCGCCGCCGCCCGGCTTCGCGGCGAGCCCGATTACGCCGCGGCCTTCCACGAGGCCTTCGGGGCCGGCGACCCCGACGGTGGCAGGATCGTCCGCGCGCTCACCGTCTTCGTGAGCTCGATCGAAGCCACCGGAGCCCCTTTCGACCGCTGGATCGGCGGCGACGAGAACGCTCTGACGCCCGACGCGAAGCGCGGCTTCGCCGTCTTCGTCGGCAAGGGCGGCTGCTCCGCGTGC
>CAZZWW010000304.1:0-3883 GCA_964657815.1 Vulcanimicrobiota bacterium
CGTCGCGATGCGTCGCGCACCACGGCGGCCCCCTCGACCGCAGGCTCAAAATGACCGGGAGAAGCGGCTGGTTCCACCCCGCCGAAATCTCAGGCGATGATGTCGGGGGTCAATTGGTCGTCGAGGAAGGTCATGCGGTCGCGCAGCGACAGCTTGCGTTTCTTCAGGCGCTGCACCTGGAGGCGGTCGGCCGAGCCGAGGTGGGTCAGCGCCTCGATCGCCGCGTCGAGGTCGCGATGCTCCTGGCGCAGGTGCTCGAGCTCCTCCGTCCAAGCCTGGCGATCGACATCGTTCAGGTTCCGGTCCATCGCCCCACCGCGCCCGCCGCCACGCGCCGCATTCGGGCGTCGCTAGTGGCGCGTTTCGTCGGGATTGGCAAGGCGGCGCCCCGCGCCAGCCGTCGACCCCCATGCTTCCGCCCTATGCGTGCCGAGCTTGTCGCCTCCCGCCGCATGTCGCAAGATCAGGATCGCTCCCGGAGGACCAAATCCTTTGCCGTTTCCCTTCTCCGCCATCGCCGGCCAGGCCGAGATGAAGCTCGGCATCCTGATCGCGGCGGTGGATCCCGCCGTCGGCGGCGTGCTGATCCTCGGCGACCGCGGCTCGGGCAAGTCCACCGCCGTGCGCGCGCTGTCCGCGCTGCTGCCGCAGATGAAGGTGGTCGAGGGCTGCCGCTACGGCTGCAACCCCGGCGCCGGCCCGGCGCTCTGCGACGAGTGCCGCGCCCGCAAGGCCGCCGGCAAGCTCGAGACGGCCAAGGCGCCGGTGCCGGTGGTCGACCTGCCGCTCGGCGCCACCGAGGATCGCGTCGTCGGCGCGCTCGACCTCGAGAAGGCGCTGACTCAGGGCCTCAAGAGCTTCGAGCCGGGGCTGCTCGCCCGGGCGCACCGCGGCTTCCTCTACATCGACGAGGTCAATCTCCTCGAGGACCATCTCGTCGACCTGCTGCTCGACGTGGCCCAGTCCGGCGAGAACGTGGTCGAGCGCGAGGGCCTCTCGGTGCGCCATCCCGCACGCTTCGTGCTGGTCGGCACCGGCAATCCGGAGGAGGGCGAGCTGCGGCCGCAGCTGCTCGACCGCTTCGGGTTGGCGGTCGAGGTGCGCACGCCGCAGGGGCTGGCTGAGCGCATCGACGTCGTGCGCCGCCGCGACTCCTACGAGCGCGATCCCGCCGCCTTCCTCGCGCTGTGGAAGGAGCAGGAGGCCGGGCTGCGCCGGCAGATCGTCGCCGCGCGCGCCGCCTTCCCAAAGGTCGAGGTGCCCGACGCCGTGCTGGAGCAGGCGGCCAAGCTGTGCCTGGCGCTGGGCACCGACGGCCTGCGCGGCGAGCTGACCCTGATGCGCGCCTCCCGCGCCGCCGCCGCGCTCGCCGGCAAGACCCGCGCCGGCCTCGACGATCTCCGCACGGTCGCGCCGCTCGCCCTGCGCCACCGCCTGCGCCGCAACCCGCTCGACGACACCGGCTCGACCGCCCGCATCGAGCGCGCCTTCGGCGAGGTGTTCGGTCCGGCGCAGGTGGCGGGCGCGGCGGCGTGAAGGGCGCGGCTCTCGTGGTGACGCTCGGGGTTGCAAACGCCGTCGTAGCGCCGGCCGCAACGCTCGAGAGCCAACCCGGCACGGTTGCCACCCTAAGCTACAAGGGCGGTCCGCCGATCACGATGACCGTCGGGGACCTGAGGCTGACCCTTGAAGCCGGCATCCACGACGGAAAACCAGCCGTGGTCGTCCACGGCCTAGACCAGGGGCACAAGGGATTCGACATCGATCTGCCGGTGGGGGAACGAGGCCAATTCGACATAACCGCCGATGTCCCCAAGGTCGGCGATCCCGGCGTTGCCGTGGTGACGAGCAACACCTTCGGGAACCGTTGCTGCAAGGTCTCCAAGGTCGTCATCCGCACGAAAACGCGCTGGCGCGATCTGTTTGCACCCGTCGTGTCGTATGCCGGCTATCGGCTGATCGATATCGATCGGAACGGAAAACCTCTGCTTGTCGGGGTCGACGAGACCTTCTTGAGTGGCTGGCCGCAGATGGACATCGAGCCTGTCGCACCCATCAGGATCGAGCAGCGCGTCGGCATCAGGCTGACCGACGTGACGAGAGATACGCGGTTTCGTTCCGTGGTCGAGAAGAGCCTCGCCGCGATGGAGGCGGCAGCGACCGATGTCGATCGGCACGACAACGGGTTCCTCGCCGACTGGGTCACGACCAAGGTGTTGCTCGGTCAGGGGCAGGAGGCTTGGGCGCGCATGCTCCGCCTCTACGGCCCAGGTCGATCTTACATCTGTGGATTGCCAACGTCTTTTGCGCACTGCCGCAAAGAGCACGGGTCGACTGCGGAACTGCCGGCCCTCTTGCGTCGCCGGCTGATGCCGAGTGGCTACGTCCCCGACGAAAAAGTCTTCGCCCTTCCGCCCACCGGCAGGGACGGTCGACCAACCTGCCGCCGGTCCGCGATCTTGCCGGCGGGAACGGGATGTTCGTGAGCCCCGCCGCCTTGCTCGCCGTCGACCCGCACGGGCTCGGCGGGATCGTGCTGCGCGGGTCACCCGGTCCGGCGCGCGACGCGTGGTTGGTGGGGTTCCGAGAGATGATTGAGCGCGTTTCCCCTCCCCTTTGCGAGGAGGGATCAGGGGTGGGGGTCACGCCGCGCTTCTCGGCATCCAGCTCGCCCGCAGACCTCGCCTTCGCGGCGACAGGTACGCACGGCGGGACCCCCACCCCCAGTCCCTCCCCGCAAGGGGGAGGGGAAAGTCGTCCATGGCGCCGCCTACCGCCCGGCGCGGACGAGGGCCGGCTCCTCGGCGGGCTCGACCTCGCGGCGACGCTGGCCAGCGGACGGCCCGTGGCCTGCTGGCCGAGGCCGACGGAGGCGTGCTCGTGGTGCCGATGGCCGAGCGGCTCGGCCTCTCCGCGGCGGCCCACCTTTGCGCCGCGCTCGACACCGGCGTCTTGGTGACCGAGCGCGACGGATTGGCAGGCCGTACTCCGGCGCGCTTCGCGGCCATCCTGCTCGACGAGGGCCGCGACGACGAGCGTGCGCCGGCGGCGCTGGTCGAGCGACTCGCGTTCATGGTGGACCTCGAAGCGCGCCGTGACGAGATGGCCTTCGATCCCGTCGATCCGGACGAGATGGCCGAGGCCCGCGTGCGGGCGCCGAAGGTCGTGGTCTCCGACGACATCTTCGAGGCGCTGTGCGCCACAGGGCTCGCCTTCGGCGTGCCTTCGCTGCGCGTCGCCACGCTGGCGGTGCGCGCGGCCAAAGCCGCGGCGGCGCTCGACGGGCGCGAGGCCGTGACCAGGGAGGATGCCGAACTCGCCGCCGCACTGGTTCTGGCGCCGCGTGCGACCCGGCTGCCCGCTGCCGCCGACGAGGCGCCGGACGAGGCCGCGCCGGAGCCGCCCGCGCCGGACGCCCCCGACGAGCCCGCCGACGTCGCCGACACGCCGCCGCCGGACGAGGCCACGCCGGGCGAGACCAAGCCGCTCGCCGACTCCGTCGCCGAGGCCACCAAGGCGGCGATCCCCGCCGACCTCCTCGCCGCCTGGCACTACGACGAGGCGGAGTGCCGCGAGCACAACACGCGCGACCGCTCGTCGATCTATGGCGGCTTCCATCTCTACCGGCTCGGCGCCGCGTGAGGGAGCCTTACGCTTGAGCGAGGCGGGCGCGATCGGCCACGGCCGGCTGATGGACCGCATCTACGCGCGCCAACGCCACATCTACGATGCGACCCGAAAGTACTACCTGCTCGGTCGCGATCGGATGATCGCCGATCTCGACGCGTCGCAGGACGCTCGCGTGCTCGAGATCGGCTGCGGCACCGGCCGCAACCTTATCGCGATCGCCAGGCGCTACCCCAAGGCGCGCTGCTACGGTGTC
>CAZZWW010000305.1:0-3873 GCA_964657815.1 Vulcanimicrobiota bacterium
GCGTCGGCGCGCCGGGCGGCTTCGGCGGTCCAGGGGGACGGCGATGACCGCGCCGATTTGCGGTCTCGCCTCCAAGCACGCTAGAGCGGGTGCACCATCGCTGGAGCGACCATGAAGGCCCGCGTCACCGTCACGCTGAAGACCGGCATCCTCGATCCCCAGGGCAAGGCCATCGAGGGCGCGTTGCGCGCGCTGCAGGTGCCCGGCATCGACAGCGTGCGCCAGGGCAAGGTCTTCGACATCGAGCTGGCCGACGGCGTCGATGCCGGCGCCGCGTTGAAGAGCGCCTGCGAGAAGCTGCTGGCCAACCTGGTGGTCGAGAACTACCGGGTGGAGCTGCTCTGACCGCGCGTGACGCGCTCACCGCCGTCGATGTGTCTCCGCCGGCGCGCGCGATAAGCCCAATTTAACCATTCTCACGACACTCTCCGCGCGAGGCAGCCGCTTCGTGGAGAGCCGACGAGTGAAGACCTTCGATGCTCTCGTGATCGGCGCCGGGCCGGCCGGTCTGACCACCGCCTACGAACTCGCCAAGGCCGGCCGCAGCGTCCACGTCATCGAGCAGGACCCGACCTATGTCGGCGGCATCAGCCGCACCGTCGATTACAAGGGCTTCCTGTTCGACATCGGCGGCCATCGCTTCTTCTCGAAGTCGAAGGAGGTCGTCGACCTCTGGAACGAGATCCTGCCCGACGATTTCATCGACCGCCCCCGGCTGTCGCGCATCTACTACAAGGGCAAGTTCTACGCCTATCCGCTGAAGGCGTTCGAGGCGCTACGCAACCTCGGCCTGTTCGAGAGCGCCGCCTGCGTCGCCTCCTACGGCCTCGCCCGCCTGATGCCGGTCAAGGCGCCCAAGACGTTCCATCAATGGGTGCGCAACCAGTTCGGCGAGCGGCTCTTCTCGATCTTCTTCAAGACCTACACCGAGAAGGTGTGGGGCATGGGCTGCGACGAGATCTCGGCCGACTGGGCGGCGCAACGCATCAAAGGTCTTTCTCTCTCCGCCGCCGTGATCGACGGGCTACGTCGCTCGCTGAAGCTCGGCAGCGGCAAGGCGCCCTCCGCCGGCGGGGCCAAGTCGCTCATCGAGAGCTTCCGCTATCCGCGCCGCGGCCCCGGCATGATGTGGGACGCCGCCGCCGCCCGGATCAGAGCCATGGGCGGCACCATCGCGATGGGCACGACGCTCGACGGGCTGTCGCTCGACGAAGCCACCGGCCTGTGGACTGTGAGCGGGGTCGATGCCGACGGTCGGCGCCACGCCTGGCAGGCCCGCGACGTGGTCTCCTCGGCGCCGGTCCAGGAGCTGATGGGCCGCATCTCGCCCAAGCCGCTGTCGCTGTTCCACGCCCGCTCGCTGAAGTACCGCGACTTCCTCACCGTGGTGCTGATCGGCCGGCCGCAGCAGGAGCTGCCCGACAATTGGGTCTACATCCACGATCCGAGCGTGAAGGTCGGCCGCGTGCAGAACTTCCGCTCCTGGTCGCCCGACATGATCCCCGACGGGGTCTCGACCTGCCTCGGCCTCGAATATTTCTGCTTCGAGGGCGACGGCCTGTGGACCATGGCGGACGAGGACCTCGTCGCCCTCGGCACCGGCGAGATCGCCAAGATCGGCCTGATGGCGCCCGAGGCGATCTACGACAGCTGCGTGGTCCGCCAGAGAAAGGCGTATCCCGTGTACGACGAGAGCTACGCCGCCCACCTCGACGTGATCCGCCGCGAGGTGACCCTGCGCTACCCCGGCCTGCACCTCGTCGGCCGCAACGGCATGCACAAGTACAACAACCAGGACCACGCCATGATGACGGGCATGCTGACCGCCCGCAACATCCTCGCCGGCGAGACCATCTTCGACACCTGGGCGGTGAACGAGGACGCCGAATACGGCGAAGCCGGCCTCTCCGGCGCGCAGGAAGCGCTGACGAGCGAGCGCATGGTGCCGCGCAGGGTCGCCGCGTGACATCGCTGCGGGCCGCCGGCTCGGCCCGTCACGCCGCCACCGGGATCCCGCGCGTCGTCGTCGACCTGGCCGGCTACGGCCTCGTCAGCGTCGTCGCCCTGGCCTGCGACTGGGGCCTGCTGGTCGGGCTCGCCGCCGCCGGCCTGCCCTACCTCGCCGCCTCCACGATCTCCTTCGCCGTCGGCATGGCGGTCGCCTACGCCCTTTCGATCCGCTTCGTCTTCCCGACCCGTCGCGCCCTGACGCGCGAGGCCGAAGCCGGCGGCTTCTTCGCCGTCGGGATGCTCGGCCTGGTGCTGACCCAGGTGCTCCTGTTCCTCCTCGTGTCGAAGCTCGGCATGCCCGTCGCTCTCGCCAAGGCGCCGACGGCCATCGTCGTCTTCCTGTTCAACTTCGTTTGCAGGCGGAGGCTGGTGTTCGCCGGGACGGACGGCCGGCTCGTGACGGCGTCGGCGACCGAGACGGCGGCCTCACCGCGCGTGGCGGACGGCCTCGTGTCCCGGTCCTGGCCCGCCGGCGGTGCCGCCGCTCTCGTGGGGGTCGCGGCAGCCTACGCGATCGGCCATCCCTACCTCGGCATCATCGGCGACGCCTCGCTGTATCTCGGGCGCTCGCTCGCCGACCTCGACCCGAGCGGGGTCGGCCGCGACATCGTCTTCGCCAACGACGGCCAGTCGCGCTTCAGCATCTTCTCCCGCCTCGTCGACCCGCTCGTCGCCGCCCTCGGCGCCGAGCACGCTGGGATCGTCGTCGCGCTCGCCGCCTCGGCCTGCGTCTTCGCGGCGACGCTCGCGCTGGCCCGCGCGCTCGGCGGCGGGCGCCGTGTGACGATCGCCGTCGCGCTCGCCGCGACGGCCATGCCGACGCTCTACGGCGCAGGGATCTTCCGCTTCGCCGAGACGAGCGCCGTGCCGCGCCCCTTCGCCGAGGCGGCGGTCATGGCGTTCCTCGCGGCGCTGCTCGTCGGCCGGCCTCTCGTCGCCGGGCTGCTCCTCGCAGTCGCATTCGCCATTCACCCGATCATGGCCATGGCGGGCGGCGGCACGGCGCTGGTCCTCCTCGCGTGGCGGCGCGATGCGCGGGCGAGCGGGCTGACCCTCGTCGCCCTCGTCATCGCGGCCGGGCTGGCTCTGGCGCTCGGTGTCGCCGGCGTGCCGCTGCTCGATCGCCTGGTCGTCCGCGTCGATCCCGACTGGCTCGGCATGCTCACCGCGCGCAGCCCGTTCCTGGTCCCCACACTGTGGGCCGCGTCGGCCTTCGCCGCGCCGCTGGTGCAGGCCACCACGATCGCCCTGGCGGCACGGCACGCCACGCCCGCGCGGCGGCGCGTGCTGGCGGCGGTGGTGATCTCGGCCGCCGTCCAGCTGGCGGCCGCCGCCGTGCTCGGCGACGCGCTGCACGGGCTGCTCGCCCTCCAGGGTCAGGGCTGGCGCGCGCTCTGGCTTCTCGCCGTTCTGGGCACGTTCTACCTGCCGCTGGTCGCCTCCGAGCTCTGGCGGGAGGGCGCCCAGGCCCGCGTCGCGCTGGCCTTCCTCGGCCTGGCATGGCTCTGCCCGCTCGGCCTCGCGGGCAGCCTCCTCGTCTGCGGCGTCGTGCTGACGCTGCGCGCCAGGCCGTTCGCGCTCCCGATCCGCAGCGAGCACGCGACCTGGGGGCTCGCCGGCGTCGCCGCTTTCTCCCTCCTGGGGACGGCATGGGGGGTCGTCGGCTGGGCCGGCTTCGTCGGCGGAGCACCGTGGAACGGCTCGCCCGCTTTCGTCGCCGCGCGGCAGGCCGATGTGCTCGTCGCCCCGGTATGGCTCGCGGTCGCCATCTGGCTTCTCGGCCGCCCGAGGCGCTTCGCCCCGGTGCTCGCCGGCCTCGTCGCGCTCGCGGCCGTCGCCGTCGCCGCCATGACCTGGGACCAG
>CAZZWW010000306.1:0-3863 GCA_964657815.1 Vulcanimicrobiota bacterium
ACGCTCGCTCTCGAGGCAGGCGCGATTGCGACCAGTGCGAGAACCAACGAGCTGGTGAAGACGGTAGGCGGTCTGGGCATGACGATCTCCTGGTGTGTCGTCCTTTCGAAGGGCGCCGACGGCTGGGCGAGCTGGAGACCTGGGGCTCATCGATCGCGATATCAGGGGTGACGAAAGAAAAAACAAAATAAACGTTGACGCAAAAACAAATGGGGAAGAGCCTTCACTTTGCCGGCGACGATCGTCGGCATGTGAAAGGAGGCTCATCGCATGTGTCCGCCCAGTCACCAGGCCAGACGCTAGGCAGCGCCAGCTTGAGCGCTACAGCAGGCCCCTAGTAGAGCAACCCGCTAGAGAGAGATGCACGGAGCGTTCTCGCGATTGCGTTGCTCCTCATCGTCTCTTTGCGGGTTTTTCTTCGTCTATACGATTGAGCGGACAGCGGGATCGCTCGCCCGCTCACTCCTGCGCCAACGTCACCGTCCGCGGGTACGGCTTCACCGTCTTAAACCCCTGCGGGTACGTCTAGATGTCGATCGGTATCGGCAACACGACCGTGGCATAAAGGATCGACAAGATTGCCAGAATGGACATGACCGTTCGATCTTCGAAAGACGAACGGCCAAGTGATGCCGGCAGGGGCCGTAGCATCGACGCCGCCAGCACCGGCGCGTCGGCCGCCTGGCGTCGCACGCGCGATGTCGCCGAACGCCGACGCCGATTTGGGCCCTGTCGACGAACGCGCCGATGGCAGGGCTCGATGTCGACGTACCCTGACTTTGGCCCGCTTTTTTGTCAGGGTTCGTCGACTTTGGCCCGCCTGAATGTCAGGTCTCGCAGCACATAGTGGTCTCGATAACTCAACCAGAACAGAGGGTTGATCATGACCCTCATACCGGATAGCTTATACCTGAGCAACATGTTGCACGGAGCTGACCGGCACCGTCCCGCCCATTGACACTCGGGGCCAAACTTCCGAAGGGTCGCGCCCCGCGGCCCGGCCGCGCTCCGCTCGGGACGCATGCGCAACTACCTCGATTTCGAAAAGCCCGTGGCCGACCTCGAGGCCAAGGTCGACGAGCTCAAGGCGCTCGACAGCGACGGCGAAGCCATCGCCGAGGAGACGCTGCGGCTGGAGGCCAAGGCGATCAAGACGCTGGCCGAGATCTACGCCGCGCTGACGCCGTGGCAGAAGACACAGGTGGCGCGCCACCCGCAGCGCCCGCATTTCTCGGACTACGTCCGCCACCTCGTGGCCGACTTTACCCCGCTCGCCGGCGACCGCGCCTTCGGCGAGGACCAGGCCATCGTCGGCGGCTTCGGCCGGTTCCGCGGCCGCTCGGTCTGCGTCATCGGCCAGGAGAAGGGCTCCGACACCGAGAGCCGTCTCAAGCACAATTTCGGGATGGCCCGGCCCGAGGGCTACCGCAAGGCGGTGCGGCTGATGGAGCTGGCCGACCGCTTCGACGTCCCCGTGCTGTCGCTGGTCGACACCGCCGGCGCCTTCCCCGGCATCGAGGCCGAGGAGCGCGGCCAGGCCGAGGCCATCGCCCGCTCGATCGATGTCTGCCTGGGGCTGGGCGTCCCCAACGTCGCCACCATCGTCGGCGAGGGCGGCTCGGGCGGCGCCATCGCCATCGCCGCCTGCAACCGCGTGCTGATGCTGGAGCACTCGATCTACTCGGTGATCTCGCCCGAGGGCGCCTCCTCGATCCTCTGGCGCGAGGCGGCGCGCGCCGAGGACGCCGCCACCAACATGAAGATCACCGCGCAGGACCTGCTGCGCTTCGGTATCATCGACGCCATCGTGCCCGAGCCGCCCGGCGGCGCCCACCGCGACCACGACACGGGCATGCAGGCCACGGGCGATGCCATCGAGGCGGCGCTGCGCGACCTTTCCGGCCTCGACCGCGAGGGCGTCCGCGCCGCGCGTACCGAGAAGTTCCTGGCGATGGGCCGCAGGATCTAAGCCTTTCCGAAAGGTCCTTTAAGACACTCGGTCTACACGTGGGTCTTACTCCCACGGAGAAGGCCGATGACCTCACTGTCCATCTCGGCGTCGCTCGCCGGCGCATCCTCGTCCCCCACCACGTCCTCGGCCCCCAAGCTCGTCGAGACCGCAAACGGCGAATACACGGCGGATTCCGTGCGGAAGGATGCGAAGGACGCCGCCAAGCTCGGCCTGGTGAAACGGGCGGACGGCAACTACGGCATCGGCTCGGGAAGCCCCGCGGCGAGCGCGGCGGCCCGAAGCTCGGCGGCCACCCAGGCGGCGCTCACCACGCTGACGCTCGGCGGCAGCTGAACGGTCGCGGAATCGGCGGCTGCGACCTTTGCGCTGGCCTTGGCATTGCATAGGATGCCGATGCCTTTGCCGTCGCTCGGAGCCCCGCCGCAGATGCTGATCCGGTACGGATACGAACTCGAGTTCTTCTGCCCGTCGCCGGTCATGATGGTGTGCCTACTCGACACCCACGAGGACCTGCGCCAGCAGGTGCGCTGGCAGGGACCCTTCGTCGCCAGTCCCGGCATCGAGGCCGAGCTTTACGTCGACCGCCACGGCAACAGCGTGCGCCGCTTCATGGCGCCGACCGGGGTGCTCAAGATCTCGCGCGACCAGGTCTACGAGTGTGACGGGCTGGCCGATCCCGTCGTCAACGACGCCAGGCAGGTGCCGCTGAACGAGGTCCCGGCCGAGTATCTGATCTACCTGCTCGGAAGCCGCTATTGCGAGACCGACAAGCTCTCCAACATCGCCTGGAACCTGTTCGGCTCGGTACCCGAGGGCTGGCAGCGCGTGCAGGCGATCTGCGACTTCGTGCACAACCACCTGACCTTCGGCTACCAGTACGCCAGGGCCGACCGCACCGCCTACGAGGCCTATGAGGAGCGCCTCGGCGTCTGCCGCGACTTTGCCCACCTCGCCGTCACGCTGTGCCGCTGCATGAACATGCCGACGCGCTACGCCAACGGCTTCCTCGGCGACATCGGGATTCCGCCGGACCCGGCACCGATGGACTACAACGCCTGGCTGGAGGTCTACCTCGACCACAAATGGTACATCTTCGACGCCCGCCACAACGTGCCGCGCATCGGCCGCATCACCGTCTCACGTGGCCGCGACGCCACCGACATCCCTCTCGCCACCTCCTTCGGTCCGCACACTCTGAACCTCTTCAAGGTCTGGACCGACGAGGTTGGTCCCGAGGTTCTGCAGGAGCTGGAGCGCAAGGCGGCCTAGGAAGTTTCATCCCCAGCGATCGCGCCAGCTCCCCTGCGCTCCGGCGAACGGCAGCGCCTTCGCCTCGTACACGCCGCGGGCGATGGCGCGGGCGACGCAGTCGGCGGCGAGCGTGCCGAGCTCGACGAGGCCGGCGCCGTCCGGTGCCCGTCCGGCCCGCGCGGTAGCGGCGGCGAAGAGCGTGTCGCCGTCCATCGCGGCGTGGACCGGGCGCACCGCGCGGGCCAAACCGTCCTGCGCCATGATGGCCACGCGCCGGCATTCCGCCTTGGTCAGCGCGGCGTCGGTGGCGACGATCCCGATCGTGGTGGCCGGCTCGGCCGCGCCCTTGACGCGCAGGGCGAGCGCGTCCGCCGGCCAGGGTGACGGCCATCCCACGCCGCCGAACTCGCGGTCGCGCTCGTAGGGCGCGGCCCAGAAGTGCGGCCCCTCGCCGATCGTGGCCGAGCCCATTGCGTTCACCGCCACCAGCGCGCCCACGGTGAAGCCGGCACTCGTCACGACGCTCGCCGTGCCGACCCCGCCCTTGAACGTCGCCGTGGTGGCGCCGAGGCCGGCACCGACGCTGCCCAGCGGCACGTCGAGATCGGCTGCCTCCGCCGCGGCGCGGCCGAGGTGCCAG
>CAZZWW010000307.1:0-3803 GCA_964657815.1 Vulcanimicrobiota bacterium
GACGCGCCGCCGGCGACGATCCAGCAGACCATCGAGGCCGACCCCGGCGCCGCCGCCACCAAGCTGCAGGCGCTCGAGGACGACTACAAAACCGAGATCGAGGACCGCCAGAGCGCGCGGCAGCAGACGGTGGACCTCGCCAAGGCCGGCTCCGAGGTGGCCTGGGGCGCGCCCGTCGTCAGCGTCATCGCCACGCTGGGCTTCTTCGTCACGGCCTGGCTCGGCGTGACCAGCCACGCCTTCGACACGCCGATGGGCAACCTCATCATGGGCGGCATGCTGACCGGCTACTCGACGGTGCTGGCCTATTGGCTGGGCTCGTCCTCCGCCGCGCGGCGCAACGGCGACGCCGTGCGCGCCATCGCCATGACGCCGCCTGCGCCGGTCGTCCACGCGCGGGTGCGCCGATGAGCCCGCAGGAGCCGGCGCGCCGCCGCCTGCTGTTCTCCACCTCCTCCACCAAATCGGTGGAATGGCTGATGGCGCTGTTCATGCTGGGCTGGGCCGTCACCCTCTCCATGCCCGGCTCGACCTTCACCCTCGCCTCCTACCGCGACTTCGCCGCGCTCGGCCTGAGCGAGACCGACCTCGCCATCGCCTACGGCATCCTCGGCATGGCCCGCGTGGTGCTGCTGATCGCCAACGGCTCGTTCCGCCGCGGACCGGAGGTGCGCTTCGCCTGCTCGGCGCTCGGCGCCTTCACCTGGTTCGTCACCGCCGGGCTGTTCCTGGCGCCGGTGATCGCGCAGGGCGCGCCGATGCCGGTGGCGGCGAGCCACCACCTCGTCATGGGCGTGGCCGAGCTCTACACGATCGGAGTGAACGCCGTTGACCGACACCTCGGGCGTTGAGCACGTCGTCGCCGTCGGCGGCGCGGTCGTCACCGGCACGCTGGCCCTTCTGGCCTGGGCCAGCGGCGACAAGGAGGGCCGCGAGATCGCCGGCGCCGCCGCTCGCGAGGCCGCCTCGGGCGCGGTCCGCGACGCCGTCGGCTCCGGCATGATCGACCGCGAGGCCTACCGCGCCGTGGTCGAGGGCATCGAGGCGATGGGGCGGCGTCTCGACAGCATCGACGGCAAGGTGGCGCGGCTGGTGGCGCTCGGCGAGACGGGGGAGGAGCGCGAGCGGCGCGAGGAGGAGCGGCAGGGGCTCAGGGACGCGATGGAGGACCTGGCGGCCTCGCTCCGGGAGGAGATGCGGCTGGTGGCGGAGCGGCGAGGGGAGGTTTCGAGGTGAGCAGGCCGGCTTCGCCGACCTGCCGATCACCGCCACCATCGACGTCGCAAACCCGATCGGCGGGTCCGCGTTCGGCATCGGTAGGCCCATCGGGGAGACCAGACCATGATGCATCTCGAAGGCTCGTGCCGCTGCGGTGCGGTGACGTTCTCCTGCGACAGCCACGCGCCCGTTCCCTACCAGCTCTGCTACTGCACGATCTGCTGCAAGACGGCCGGCGGCGGCGGCTATGCGATCAACCTCGGCGCGGTGGCCGCGACGCTGAAGGTGGACGGCCGCGACGCGCTGGGCGTCTACCGTGCCGAGATCACCGACGACGCCGGCCATTGCGAGACGAGCACCGGCGAGCGCCATTTCTGCACGCGCTGCGCCTCGGCGCTGTGGCTCTACGACCCGGACTGGCCCGAGCTGCTGCACCCGTTCGCCTCGGCGATCGACACCGAGCTGCCCGAGGCCCCGGCGCTGACCCACCTCATGCTCGACGACAAGCCGGACTGGGTGCCGCTCCACGCCGCGCCGGAGGACAAGCTGTTCCCGCAGTACCCCGACGAGAGCATCGAGGAGTGGCACCGCCGCCACGGGCTCTGGAGGGATTGATCGGCGTCGTTCCGGGGCGCCGGCGAACCCGGAACCGGTGCTCTTCCGTGGTGCCGGGGAAGCTCGCCGGTTCCGGTCCTCCGCCGCGCTCCGTCCGGAATGACGAACCGCGTACGGTTGCCTTCGGGTCGTCTTCTGGTATGGAGGCCGCTCAGGAAGCGGGCAGTCCGGCCAGGGCTCGGCGGCGTCGAGGCGCGGTGGCCGCGACGACGGCCGGGCTGCGGATCGCCACGGGAACCGCGGGTCCATGGCCAAGAAGAAACCCCTCGTCATCGTCACGCGCCGGCTGCCAGACCGCATCGAGACGCGGATGTGCGAGCTGTTCGACACGCGCCTGAACATCGACGACGTCGCGATGACCCGCGCCCAGCTCACCGAAGCCATGAAGACCGCCGACGTGCTGGTGCCGACCGTGACCGACCGGCTCGACGCCGACCTCATGCGCGAGGCCGGCCCCAACCTCAAGCTCATCGCCAACTTCGGCAACGGGGTCGACAACATCGCCATCGGCGCCGCCATCGAGCGCGGCATGACCGTCACCAACACGCCCGGCGTGCTGACCGACGACACCGCCGACATGACGATGGCGCTGATCCTCGCCGTGGCCCGGCGCATCGTCGAGGGTGCCGGCGCGATCCCGGCCAACGACTGGACCGGCTGGGCGCCGACCTGGATGCTGGGGCGCCGCATCACCGGCAAGCGGCTCGGCATCGTCGGCATGGGCCGCATCGGCTCGGCGGTGGCGCGGCGGGCGCGGGCCTTCGGCCTGCAGATCCACTACCACAACCGCCGTCGCCTTTCGACGCTGGTCGAGGAGAAGCTCGACGCCACCTACTGGGACTCGCTCGACCAGATGCTGGCGCGCATGGACATCGTCTCGGTGAACTGCCCGCACACGCCGGCGACCTACCACCTGCTCTCGGCCCGGCGGCTCAAGTACCTGCGGCCCGAGGCCTTCCTCATCAACACCTCGCGCGGCGAGGTGATCGACGAGAACGCGCTCACCCGCATGCTCGAGGTCGGCGAGCTCGCCGGCGCCGGACTCGACGTCTTCGAGCACGAGCCCTCGGTGTCGCCGCGCCTGATCAAGCTCGCCAGGACGGGCAAGGTGACCCTGCTCCCGCACATGGGCTCGGCCACCACCGAGGGCCGCCTCGACATGGGCGAGAAGGTCATCGTCAACGTCCGCACCTTCTGGGACGGGCACCGGCCGCCGGACCGGGTGCTGGCGAGCATGCTGTAGGCGGCCGATCGCGAGGACGCCTCACGCCGCCTCGGCCCCCGCCACCTCCTCCTCGTCCCCGTACCCCAGGATGTGCAGCGGCTCGGCCTCGATGCCCTGGCCCCTGGCCCAGTGCACCAGCGCGTCCGCTTCGCCGTGGGTGACCAGCAGCTTGGAGCAGCCGGTCTCGGCCACCGTGGTCAGCAGGGCTTCCCAATCGGCGTGGTCGGACACGACCAGCGGCAGCTCGATGCCCTTCTGGCGGGCGCGGGCGCGCACGCGCATCCAGCCCGAGGCGAAGGCGACGACGGGATCGGGAAACTTGCGGGCCCACAGGTCCTGCAGCGCGCCGGGCGGGCAGATCACGATCTCGCCGCCGAGCTTGGGGCGCTCCTTGGGGTTCACGCGGACGATCTCGCCGAGCGCGATGCCCTCGCCCCGGTAGAAGTCGGTCAGGCGCTCCATCGCGCCGTGGACGTAGATCGGGCGGTCGTAGCCGGCCTCGCGCAGAAGGGCCATGACGCGCTGCGCCTTGCCCAGCGCGTAGGCGCCGACGAGGTGGGTGCGCTCGGGGAAGAGGTCGCGCGAGGCGATCAGCTTGGCGATCTCGAGATCCGTGCGCGAGTGCCGGAACACCGGCAGGCCGAAGGTCGCCTCCGTGACGAAGACGTCGCAAGGCACGACCTCGAAAGGCTGACACGTCGGGTCCGCTTCGCGCTTGTAGTCGCCCGAGACCACCATCACGAAC
>CAZZWW010000308.1:0-296 GCA_964657815.1 Vulcanimicrobiota bacterium
GGACCTCGAGGACGCCGCGCGCGACCTCTACGCCGGCCCCTGGCGCACCTTTCGGCTGGTCACGCTGCCGCTGCTGGCCCCGGCGGTGATCGCCGGGGCGACGCTGGCCTTCGTCGGCAAGAGCCTCCGCGGGCACGGCGGGCAGAACTTTTTGGAAGCGGCGCGGGTCGGGATGCCGGTGGTGGTGGGGCCGAACATGCAAAATTTTGCCGTGGCCACCCGCGAGTTCCTCCAATGCCACGCCCTAGTGCAGGTGTCCGACGAATTCGAGCTCGCGACTGCAATACGCGGCCTTC
>CAZZWW010000308.1:306-3796 GCA_964657815.1 Vulcanimicrobiota bacterium
GTCTCGCTCGACGATTTCCTCATCACGCTGATGGTGGCGCCGGCCGGCGCCACCACGCTGCCGGTCTACCTCTACGGGATGCTGCGGCTCGGCGTGACGCCCGAGGCCAACGCGGCGGCGACGCTGCTGCTGCTGGCCTCGGTCGCGGCGGTCGTGGCGGCGCAGCTGGTCGGCGGGAGACTGGCGCCAGACGCGCGGTGAGCTTCGGCGCCGCCCGCCATTTCGAAACGGGCTACGTTCCTGGCCTTACGGCCTTGGTTCGGGCAGCGACTCGAAAGAGGTGGTGAGAGCGCGCGCGAGATCTTCGGTGGAGTCCGACGCGCCGCCGAACGGATTGGTCTCCTTCGATCGCAGCCTCACTCCCAACTCCGGCGCGTAAGAGAAATCGGTGTGAGTGTCCGCCAGCCCACAGCCCGACGCGGCAAGTTTGCTCTCTCGAGCCTGTCGCGCAACCTCCCGCGCAGTGGTAAATCTTGGGCATGAACGTCCTCGTCACCCCCGGCGGTCACCGTGCCTTCACCATCGCCGACATGGATCGGATGGTCGAAGCCGGCATCCTCGACGCGGACGAACGGATCGAATTGATCGCCGGAGAGCTCGTCCCGATGTCGGCCACGGGATCGCGCCACGAGTCTATCAAGGCGGCTCTTGTGCTTCGATGGGGTCGCGTCTGTCCTGCCGATTACGGCTTCGTGCCGGAAACCGGCCTGCGGCTCGATCCGCACAATTGTCTCGAGCCGGACTTCATCGTTTTCTCGCGAACAAAGCGCCTCGCCGCCGTCCGCGGCCCGGACGTCCTTCTCGCCGTCGAGGTCGCGGATTCCTCGCTCGACAACGACCTGCATCGCAAGCCGCTGGTCTACGCCGCCTTCGGCGTGCGCGAACTCTGGGTGATCGACGCCGGCCGCAGGATCGTGCACCGCCATGCCGACGTCGGGCCGGACGGGTACGGCGACATCCGCGAGTGCGGGTCGAACGAGCGCCTCACGCCGGGCCACGCGCCCGAGGCCTTCGCGTTCGCCCTGGACGATCTCGAGGAGCTGTAGCCGATCGCAGGTCGTCAGAGGCCGCGGGGCTCTTGCTTGCCCCGCTCGCGGGAGAAGGAAGAGCCCCGACGATTTCCCCGATCCTCACGCCCCCATCAGCGTCCCGACGTGGGCGGCCACCGACTTCGACAGCCCCTCGAGGTCGTAGCCGCCTTCCAAGATCGAGACGAGCCGGCCGCCGGCGTGGCGCCGGGCCAGATCCATCAATTGCTCCGTGACCCAGACGTAGTCGTCCTCGACCAGCTCGACGGAGCCGAGCGGGTCGCGCCAATGCGCGTCGAAGCCGGCGGAGACGATGACGAGGTCGGGTGCGAAGCGATCGACGCGGCCGAGGATCTTGCCCATCGCCTCGCGGAAGACGTCGCCGTCGTCGCCGGCGCGCAGCGGCGCGTTGACGATCTGGTCGTGCTCGCCACGCTCGTTCACCGCGCCGGTGCCGGGGAACAGCGGCATCTGGTGCGTCGAGCCGTACATCACGGTCGGGTCGGCCCAGAAGATCGCCTGGGTGCCGTTGCCGTGGTGCACGTCGAAGTCGACGATGGCGACGCGGGCCGCGCTGTGGATCGCCTGGGCGTGGCGCGCGGCGATGGCGGCGAAGTTGAACATGCAGAAGCCCATCGGCGTCTGCACCTCGGCATGGTGCCCCGGCGGGCGCACGGAGAGGAAGGCGTTGGGGTGCTGCCGCGTCATGACGGCATCGACCGCCCGCGTGGCGCCGCCGGCGGCGTGCATCAGCGTCGACCAGGTCTTGGGGCTCAGCACGGTGTCGCCGTGGTCGATCGCGACCTTGCCCTCGCCCTCCTTGGGGACCGCCTCCTCGATGGCGGCGACGTAGGCGGCGGGATGGACGCGCGCCACCGTGGCGGCGGCGCCCCATGGCGCCTCCTCGCGGGTCAGGGCGTCGAAGCGCGGATCCTCGAGTTCCGCGTCGATCACGCGGATGCGGTCGGCCCGCTCCGGATGGTGCGGCCCGGTGTCGTGGTCGAGGCTCGAGGCGTGGCGGAGGAGGAGCGTGGTCAAGGATCGGTCTCGCGCGGCATCGCAGCGTTAGCGCGACGGGCGCGTGTCGGCGAGAGGCTTTCCGCACGGGACGGCGATGAGACGTTTACCAAACGTCATGCGGTGCGACCCGGGGCAATGTTTTGGCAAGGGAGTGCCGGCTAGCGTCGTGCGATTGCGCCAGGGCGCTGCGAGAGGACGCGCGTGATGATCGAAGGCGACGAGGATGCCTCCACACACGACCCCTACACCGAAGCGCTGAATGCCAAGCGCCTCAGCAAACGCATCGCGGCGGTCACCAACCGCCTACCGAAACCGGTCCCGGTCCTGCGCGCCGACGGCACCGTGCTTCTGCGCGGGCGGCGTCGCGTCGATCGCTCGAAGGACGCGATGGATCGACGCTCCGGCGAACGGCGCGTTCGTTCCTGACGAAGAAAGTAGAGCTGGCGCACCCGAGAGGATTCGAACCTCTGGCCTCTGCCTTCGGAGGGCAGCGCTCTATCCAGCTGAGCTACGGGTGCCTTCGAGTACGCTAGCGGATCGCCCGCATCCGGGCAATCCGCGCGCGACGATCAGGCGGCGTCGTCGTATTCCTGGACCGGCCCGGAATCCTTGCCCTTGGCGGAGACGTCACGGTCGACGAACTCGATGACGGCGAGGGGCGCGTTGTCGCCGTAGCGGAAGCCGGCTTTCAGCACGCGGGTGTAGCCGCCGTGGCGCTCCTTGTAGCGGGGCCCGAGCACCGCGAAGAGCTTGCCGACGAGCGCGACGTCCTTGATCTGGGCGATGGCCTGGCGGCGGGCGTGCAGGTCGCCGCGCTTGCCGAGCGTGACCAGCTTCTCGACCACGGGACGCAGGTCCTTGGCCTTGGGCAGGGTGGTGGTGATCTGCTCGTGCTTGATCAGCGCCTGGCACATGTTGGCGAACATCGCCTTGCGGTGTTCGTGGGTGCGGCCGAAGCGTCGCTTCGCGTGTCCGTGATACATGATGGCTCTCCGTTTTTGTGCGGCCGCCGTGCCAAGGTACGGCCGATGCTCATGAGCTTGTCGTCGTCGCCCTTCTCCCGCGAGCGGGAGAAGGAAAGCCGCCTAGTAGTGCTCCTCGAAGCGCTTGGCGAGCTCGTCGATGTTCTCCGGCGGCCAGCCGGTCACTTCCATGCCGAGGTGCAGGCCCATCTGCGCCAGCACTTCCTTGATCTCGTTCAGCGACTTGCGGCCGAAGTTCGGGGTGCGGAGCATCTCGGCTTCGGTCTTCTGGATCAGGTCGCCGATGTAGACGATGTTGTCGTTCTTCAGGCAGTTCGCCGAACGCACCGACAGCTCGAGCTCGTCGACCTTCTTGAGCAGCGCCGGGTTGAAGGCGAGTTCGGGGATCTGCGGCGCGGTCTCCTCGCGGCGGGGCTCCTCGAAGTTCACGAAGACGTTGAGCTGATCCTGCAGGATGCG
>CAZZWW010000309.1:0-3789 GCA_964657815.1 Vulcanimicrobiota bacterium
GCCGAACGCCGAACCCGAACCCGTGCCGCTCGAGCCGGTCGGAGCCGCGCCGCAGCACGACGACTGGCTCGACCACAGCTTCGCCGAGCTGGAGCGCGAGATGGCGGTCCGGCACGACCCCGCCGAGACCGCCGCGCCGGTCCATCCCGCGCCGGTCGCCGCGGCCGCCGAGCCTGGAGCGGTCGCCACGCCCGAGCCGGCACCTCCGGTTCACGAGCCGCATCCTGCACACGAGGAGCCGCCGGCCGCGACCGCTGCCCACGATCCGGTCGAGGCGGCCGCGCACGATCCGGCCGCGACCGCCGCGCACGATCCCGTCGTGGCGCCCGCCGACCAAGCCACCGTGTCCGCCCGCGAGGAGCCGGCGCCCTCGGCGGTGATCGGCCGCTACGAGTCCGAGGGCACGTCTTACGTGATGTACGCCGACGGCTCGATCGACGCGCAATCCGAGGCGGGTGTCTATCGCTTCGCCTCGATGGCGGAGCTCAAAACCTTCATCGAAAGCTGATCTCGGCGCGCGGACGGGCGCGCAGACGATCCGCTGACCGGGCTGGGGACTGGCCTACGCCGGCACCGTGGCCCGACCTTCCCCGTCGGCCCAGAGCGCGGCGACGCCCTCGCGGTAGGTCGGATAGGCCAGCTCCAGCCCGAGTTCCCCCTTGATCTTGGCATTCGAGCAGCGCTTGCTCTCGCCGTAGAACGAGCGCGCCATCGGCGACAGCTCGGCGTTGGCGAAGTCCTGCTCCGGCGGCGGCTCCACCCCCATCATCGCGGCGGCGTAGACCACCACGTCCTGCGGCGGCGCCGGCTCGTCGTCGGTGACGTTCCACACGTCGCCCGGCCCCTCGTAGGCCACCAGCGCGGCGCAGGCGGCCGCGATATCCGTCACGTGGATGCGGTTGAAGACCTGGCCCGGCTTGACGTAGCGGTGCGCCTTGCCGCCGGCGATGTTGACCAGCGGGTTGCGCCCCGGCCCGTAGATGCCGGAGAGGCGCAGCACGTGCACGGTCTTGGCCGGGTCGCGGCCCAGCGCCATCCAGCTTTTCTCGGCCTGCACGCGCACCTTGGAGCGCTCGCTGAGAGGCGTCGGCACGGCGCTCTCGTCGACCCATTCGCCGCCGCGGTCGCCGTAGACGCCGATCGTCGAGAGGTAGAGGACCTTCTGCGCGCGCTTGACCTGCGCCAGCCGCCGGCCGTAGCGCGCCAGCACCGGGTCCGACGACGTGCCCGGCGCCGCCGAGACGAGGATGACGTCGGCCGCGCCGAGCCGCTCGTCGATCTCCGGGCTGGCCCCGTCCGGCGCGAAATGCAGGATCTCGGCGCCGGCGGCGAGCGGCCGTGGCCGGCTCGCGTCGCGCACCGTGCCGGCGACGTGCTCGAAGGCGTGGGCGTAGTCGTGCACGAAGTGCTGGGCGCTGTAGCCGAGCCCGAAGACGAACAGGTTCATGGAGCCGAGCGTGCCGGGCAAAGGCGGCGGGAGCGGGGCCGAAAGGTTAACGCGGACGAGGGGTTAGGCCGCGCCGAACTTGCACTGGAAATCCTGCTCCGGCGTCGGCACGCCGCGCACGGTGCCGCCGGAACAGCAGGTGGCCGCGCGGCTCGGCGATCGGCACCAAGGCGCGCAGCACGCCGTCGGCGGCCACGTAGGCTGTCGCGAAGTTGGCCGTCCCGCGCGAGACCACCGCCGCCTTCCAGGCCGTGCGCCCGGCGCTGACCGACGGCTTCAGCCAGATCGTGAAGCCTTGGCCCTTGCTCTGCGCCGTGTGGAACACACGAAAGCCGCGCCCGAGGAGGTCGCTCTCCGGCCCGGTCTCTTCCGCGACGCTTGCGATCTCGTTGCACGACAAAGGCTGCGTCCGCGCAGGTCGCGCGATCGTGCCAAGCAAGCTTTGCCAAAGCGTTGCCGCCGGAGTGTCGTGGCTTTTCGACGTGACACCGCCCCTCGCGGCGTCCATCGTCGCCCCATGATCTCGCCGGCGCTCTTCGCGGTCCTGCACCTCGTCATCATCCTGGCCATGCTGGTGGGCCTGGCGCTCTCCGCGCGCCCGTCGCGCATGGGCACCAGCCGCCACCGCGGCGTGCGCTACCGCCGGCTCACCACGGACGAGGTGCTGAAGCGGCTGGCCAAGGACGGGCGCTGGGGGGATGGCTCGCTCTAGCCACGGCGGCATCGGCCGTATAGGCCTGCCCGCCTCATCCCGGCACAGGCGGATTCGCGCCCGCACCCATGGTCAAGCTCTACCACCACCCGCTCGATCCGGCCTCGCGCTTCGTCCGTCTGATCCTCGCCGAATACGGCATCGAGCCCGAGCTCGTCGAGGAGCGGGCGTTCGAGCGGCGGCACGAGTTCCTGCTGCTCAACCCGGCCGCCACGCTCCCGGTGCTGGTCGAGGTGGGAGGCGCGATCGTGCCCGGCGCCGGCGCCATCGCCGAGTACCTCGACGAGACGCGCGGCCACACGCTGGGCGAGCGCCGGCTGCTGCCGGAGGCGCCGGGCGAGCGGATCGAGGTGCGCCGTCTGCTCGACTGGTTCAACGGCAAGTTCTTCGCCGAGGTGTCGCACTGGCTGGTGACGGAAAAGGTCTACAAGCGCTTCATGTCGGCCGCGCAGGGCGGCGGCGGCCCGTCGATGGAGCTGGTGCGGGCGGCGCGCAGCAACCTGCGCCACCACCTGCGTTACATCGGCTGGCTGGCGTCGCGGCGGAACTGGCTGGCCGGCAAGGATCTCTCCTACGCCGACCTCGCCGCGGCGGCGCATCTCTCCTGCGTGGACTTTCTCGGCGACGTGCCCTGGGACGAGGACGAGGCGGCGAAGGGCTGGTACGCGCGGGTGAAGTCGCGCCCCGGCTTCCGCGCGCTGCTGGCGGACAGGGTGCCGGGCATCACGCCCGCCGACGCCTACGCGGACCTGGATTTCTGAGGCGGCTGGTCCTTCTCCCGCTCGCGGGAGAAGGATGTCCCCTCCATGCCGATGACACCCTCGACCCTCAAGCCCGCCATCGCCGCCCGTGCCCGCGCGCTCGGCTTCGACATCGTCCGCGTCGCCGCGCCCGATTCCATCCCCGAGGCGCCCGAACGTCTCCGCGTTTTCCTCGAGGCCGGCATGGCCGGCACCATGGCCTGGCTCGCCGAGACGGAGCCGCGCCGCGCCGACCCGCGCGTGCTGTGGCCGCAGGTCCGCGCCATCGTGATGCTCGGCATGAACTACGGGCCGGCCACCGACCCGATGCTGCACCTCGCCGACCGCGGCGCCGCCAACGTCTCGGTCTACGCGCGGGGCCGCGACTACCACGACGTGCTCAAGGGCCGGCTCAAGGAGGTCGCCCAGGGCATGGAGAGCCTGGGCCGGCGCCGCGGCCTGCCCTCCACCTCCAAGGTCTTCGTCGACACGGCGCCGGTGATGGAGAAGCCGCTGGCGGAAGCGGCCGGGCTCGGCTGGCAGGGCAAGCACACCAACCTGGTGTCGCGCGACTTCGGCTCCTGGCTGTTCCTCGGCTCGCTCTTCACCAGCCTGCCGCTCGAGCCAGACCCCCCGGAGGCCGACCATTGCGGCACCTGCCGCCGCTGCCTCGACGTCTGCCCGACGGACGCCTTCCCCGCGCCCTACCGGCTCGACCCGCGCCGCTGCCTCTCCTACCTCACCATCGAGCACGAGGGCCCGATCCCGCACGAGTTCCGCCGCGCGCTGGGCAACCGCGTCTACGGCTGCGACGACTGCCTCGCCGTGTGCCCCTGGAACAAGTGGGCGCGGGAGGCCTCCGAGGCGAAGCTGCAGGCCCGCCCCGACCT
>CAZZWW010000310.1:0-3767 GCA_964657815.1 Vulcanimicrobiota bacterium
CGAAGAAAAAGGTCGTCGCCAAAGCCGTTGATTGCGGCGGCGATGTCGATCGTCGAGGATGCCCTCGCGACGAAAGGCAACATGCCTGCCGCGAGGCCGAAGACCGTGAAAGCTCGCCGCGTCAAAGTGGCTCTTGATGGAGTGATGTTGGACGGCTGTGCAGGCTTGCTCACGGCATGTCCCTCGCTCGTACCGACCTTTATCGAAGAAGCGACCTCCGGCCAAGCTGCCGGGATAGAGCACAGGCCCCCGGCATGTCCGCCTCCAGAGCAATATTCAACAGCTCGCCGATCGCAGGTGGGCGCAGAGCTGTGAAGCCGACGAAACGATTGAAGGTCGGTTTCCAAGCACGGCCTGCATCAGCCTCTACGTCCGGCTTGGGTCGGAAGCTGCCATTCATTCACGGCTTTACTTTCCTGGCGCCTTCGCTTCCCTCATCCGTCGGCAGACATCGTCGCCATCCGCCGCGTGCGCCGCAACGAAATCCGCGATAGCCTCCGTGTCGGCGAGGGGGAAGTGCGGCACGGACCCTGACGGCGGCGGGACATCGCTCGCCAGCGCGACGATGGCGGGATCGTCGGGGTACAGGAACGGTTTCCCGTTGGCGGCGCGGTGCACCTCGATCTTGGGGTGAAGGTCGCGCTTGAAGCCCTCGATCAGCACGAGGTCGCAGGGCGAGAGCTTCGCCAGCAGCGTGGCGAGGTCGGGCTCGGGTGCGCCGCGCAGCTCGTGCATCAGCGCGAAGCGGGCGGCGGAGGCGACCAGCACCTCGCGCGCGCCGGCCTGCCGGTGCTCGTAGGAATCCTTGCCCGGCGTGTCGACGTCGAAGGCATGGTGGGCGTGCTTGATCGTCGACACGGCGAGCCCGCGCGCGACGAGGCGCGGGATCAGCTTGACCAAGAGCGTGGTCTTGCCGGCACTGCTCCAGCCGGCGAGGCCGATGATCTTCATCGCCGGACATCACCAGCGTCCGTCATTCCGGGGCGCCGCAGGCGAACCCGGAACCGGGGCGCCGCGCCATGTCCTGGTCGATCGGTGCTCACCGGTTCCGGACCTCCGCTTCGCTTCGTCCGGAATGACGTAGGTTCTAGCAAGGCGGGGATCAAACCGCCGCCTCGAACATCGCCGTGTCGACCTTGAACGAGCCGTCGGGCTCGACGGCGAAGCGCTCGATCACGTCGGGCGGCATCTGCTGCTGCAGGGCGCGGATCGCGCGGACCTGCACGTCGGGCGTGCCGATACGCGCGACCCACCTAGCGAAGTCGAGACGCAGCCGGCTCATGACGGGAGCGGAAGGCTCGAAGCCGGCGGCGCGCAGCAGAGCCAGCCACTCGGTCGGCGAATAGTCGCGCACGTGCGAGGGGTCGCGCAGGATCTCGACCGCCTGCAGGAACGTGTCGTGCAGCGCGTTGCCCTCGGGCGCGACCACGTCCACCACGGCGGCGATCCCTCCTGGCCGCAGCACGCGGCGCATTCCGGCGAGGCCGGCACCGACATCGTGCCAATGGTGCGCGCTCATGCGGCTGAAGACGACGTCGAAGCTCGCGTCGGGGAAGGGCATGGCCTCGGCGGCGCCGCGCTCGGTGGAGACGTTCGCCAGTCCCCGCGACGCCGCCTCGGCGGCGACGGCGTCGAGCATTGCGGGCGAGAGATCGTAGGCGACGACGTCGGCGGCGTGGGGCGCGACCGCATAGGTGACGTGGCCGCCGCCGCAGCCGAGATCCAGCACGCGCGAACCGGGCCGCGCCGCAACGAGTTCGGCGAGGCGCGCGAGGTCGGCGCCGGTGGCGTGGTCGGCGCTCTCGACATAGGCGCGCGCGGCGGGGCCGAACTGCGCGGCGACGAGGGCTTCGTGGGCGGTGGACATGCGGGGTCTCTTGACGACGAGCGATGGTGGCGCGTCGTGCCCGCCGCGTCTACACCGGCGCCGTGAGCGAGCCGACGATCCTCGACCTGCGCGGGCTGAAATGCCCGTTGCCGGTGCTGCGAACGCGCAAGGCCCTGCGCCGTCTCCGGCCCGGCGCCGCCATCGTCGTGCTCAGCACCGATCCGCTCGCCGGGCTCGATATCCCGCATATGGCGGCGCAGGACGGGCACCGGCTGCTGCGGCATTGGGAGGAGGGAGAGGCCCGCGCCTTCCATCTCGTGAAGGGTGGCGGCGATGCCTGACCCGGCCTGCCAGCGGCTGTTCAGCCTCCAGCACTATGACCGCGTGTCCCGCGACGCGCCGACCGTGCGGCGGATCGATCGCGGCTGGAGCGGCTTCCCCATCGTGGAGGGGCTGAAGGCCGAGCTGACGCTGCCTACGCCGGGGATCGCGCTGCCGATGCGAGAGGTCAGGCCGACGTGCTGGACGGAAGCCGGGGCTTGGCGGTGGGGCTCGCCCGCGGCGCACGCAGCACGAACATCACCACCGAACGCCCCGTGACCTCGTAGACCTTGTCGAAGGCGAACATCTCGCCGTCGTCGGCCTCGGGCCGGTTGGTATCGAGCAGCCGCTCCCAGGCCGTGCCGCCGGTGACCTCGGGCAGTTCGAAGCCGACGCCGCCGTGATAGGCGTTGAAGCACATGAACAGCGTGCGGTCGCTGCCGCGTTTGCGGATCCCGGTGGGCTGGGCGCGCCCGTCGAGCAGCACGCCGAGGCTGAGCGCATTGCCGTCGGCCCAGTCCTCGTTGCGCATCTCCTCGCCGTCGGGGCGCAGCCAGGTCACGTCCTTGACGTCGAGTTCGGCATTGTAGTGCCCGGTGAGGAAGCGCTCGCGGCGCAGGATCGGATACTCGTGGCGCAGGCGCGCGAGCTTCTTGGTGAAGTCGAGCAGCTTGCCGCCGCGTTCGGTGATGTTCCAGTCGACCCAGCCGATCGTATTGTCCTGGCAATAGGCGTTGTTGTTGCCGCCTTGGGTGCGCCCGAACTCGTCGCCGGCGAGCAGCATCGGGAGGCCCTGCGAGACGAACAGCGTGGTCAGGATGTTGCGCATCTGCCGGTCGCGCAGCGCGATGATGCCGACGTCGTCGGTCTCGCCCTCGGCACCGCAGTTCCAGGAGCGGTTGTGGGAATGGCCGTCGTTGTTGTTCTCGCCGTTGGCGAGGTTGTGCTTGTCGTTGTAGCTGACGAGGTCGTGCAGGGTGAAGCCGTCGTGGGCGGTCACGAAATTGACCGAGGCCCAGGCCTTGCGGCCCCGCTGGTTGAAGAGTTCCGCCGAGGCGGTGAGGCGCGTGGCGAGGTTGGGCAGCTCGTGCTTGCCGCCGATCCAGTATTCGCGGACGTTGTCGCGGTAGCGGTCGTTCCACTCCGCCCAGCCCGGCGGAAATCGCCCGACCTGGTAGCCGCCGGGGCCGCAGTCCCACGGCTCGGCGATGAGCTTGACCTGGCTCAGCACCGGGTCCTGCCGGCAGGAATCGAGGAATCCGCCGCCCTCGTCGAAGCCGTGGTCCTCGCGCGCGAGGATGGTGCCGAGATCGAAGCGGAAGCCGTCGACGTGCATGTCCTCGACCCAGTAGCGCAGGCTGTCGGTGACCATCTGCAGCACGCGCGGGTGCGAGAGGTTCAGCGTGTTCCCGGTGCCGGTGTCGTTGATGTAGTAGCGCGGATTGTCCTTGAGCAGGCGGTAGTACGAATAGTTGTCGATGCCTTTGAAAGAGAAGGTCGGGCCGAGATGGTTGCCCTCGGCCGTATGGTTGTAGACGACGTCGAGGATCACTTCGAGGTCGTTGCCGTGGAGGTGGTTGACCATCTCCTTGAACTCGGAGAAGGCGAAATCGTAGAC
>CAZZWW010000311.1:0-3729 GCA_964657815.1 Vulcanimicrobiota bacterium
ACCAAGTCCCACGCCGCGTCGAGCGCCACGGGTACGTAGAGCAGGCCGGCGAAGAGCGCCGGCAGCGCCAGCAGGAACGGCACCGGGCCGGCATCGGCGCCGCGCATCTCGAGAAAGGTCTTGAGCCGGACCTCGGGGAAGATGGTCGAGAGATGGTTGGCCCAGTCCGACATCGTCGGCGTGTCGCCCGCGAGCAGCGCCGGATGACGCCCGGCGAGCAGATCGCGGAAGCTGGTGCCGGCGACGTCGATATAAACGTCGCCGCGCTTGATGAAGTACATCGGCACGTCGAGCGCGTAGTCGACGTAGGATTCGAAGCCGGCGCCCTCCTCGAACATGAAGGGCAGCATGCCGGCACGGTTGTTGTCGGTGTCGCGCCAGACCTCCGAGCGGTCGGACAGGAAGCCGTTGGGACGGCCGTCGCGGAACGGCGAATTGGCGAAGAGCGCGCTGGCGAGCGGCTGCAGCGCCACGGCGACACGCAGCTTCTTCACCATGTCCGCCTCGCTGGCGAAGTCGTAGTTCGCCTGCACGGTGGTGGTGCGAAACATCATGTCGAGCCCGCGCGTGCCGACCTTGGGCATGTAGCGCGCCATGATGACGTAGCGGCTCTTGGGCATCACGGGCGTCTCTTCCCGCGTCCATTTCGGGCTCATGCCTAAGGTGAGGAAGCTGATGCCGTAGCGCTCGGCGATCGGGCACAGCGCGGCGAAGTGACGGTCGAGCTCGTCGCGGGTCTCGTGGACGCTGATCAGCGGCGCGCCGGACAGCTCGAACTGGCCGCCGGGTTCGATCGAGATGGCGCCGCCGTTCGCCTCGTCGGCGAGGCCGATGATGTTGCCGCCGTCGAGGATAGGAGTCCAGCCGAGGCTCGCGCCCATTTCCTCGAGCAGTCGGCGGATGCCGCCGACGCCGTCGATGCCGTCGTAGGGGACCGGCGTCAGGTCCGCCCGGTAGAATCCGATCTTCTCGTGCTCGGTGCCGATGCGATGCCGCGCCGCCGGCTTGCAGCCGCTCTCGAGCCAGGCCACGAGATCGCCTCGCCCTGCGATCGGGGTGCTGTCGGAGACGTCGCGCGCCATCGAGTGTTCGTTTCTTCCATCATGCGAAGCGTCGTGGGCCGGTCAGGTCGTCGGCAGGTGCGCGGTTCCATAGTCGGCGGCGCGACGGCGCGCAAATCGGGACGGCGCGACCGGAGGATCGCTGCACCACGTGTCTCATGGCAACGTCGGGGCACAGCCCGACGCGAAAAGGCGAAGGGCCGAAGCCCTTCGCCTCGCGATGCCGGAGATGGTTCGCTTACGGGATCGACACGACCGGGGTGCCGACGCGCACGCGGCTGTAGAGGTCGGTGACATCCTCGTTGAGCATGCGGATGCAGCCGTAGGACGCGGCGGTGCCGACCGACTTGCGCATCTTCATCGTGGTGCCGTGGATGGCGACCTGGTCGAGCTGCAGCGTCAGGGCCGCGGCGCCCATCGGGTTGTTGGGCGCGCCGCCCGGGATGAAGGCGGGCAGCTCGGGATGATCGCGCGAGACGACCTCAGGCGGCGACCAGTCCGGTCGGATGAACTTGCCCTCGACGTAGGTCTTGCCGCGCCAGGCCTTGCCGGTCTTGCCGATGGCCACGGGGTAGCGCAGAGCGGTGCCGTCGCCGTTGGTGTAGTAGAGCGTGCGCTCGCTCTGCTTGATGATGATCATGCCGCCCGGATAGTCGGAAGGCACGGCGACCGATTGCCGAGCCAGTGCCGGCGAGACAGCCGCCATTGCGGCGAGAGAGACGCCCATCGCGATGGACGCAAAAAGGCCACCGGCCTTGAGGCCGATCGAAACGTTCCTGCTCATGTTATCCCCGTTGGACTTTTACCGATACGCCGGCGTCACGCGCCCCAGTCCGTAGCGGGGAGATTAGCAAGGCAGTCGTTCAAGCAGGGTTAAAACGTTAGGCACCCGACCGTTTGGCCGGGGGCTGTTGCGCCGAAATCACGATTTCGCCCGATTCCTTTCGGGATCGAAGCCGTCGTGGGCGGTTCCACCACACCGCGGGCTTTTGTTTCACGACGAAACACAAGCCCGCGACGGCGATCAGGCCGATTTGCGCTCCTCGCCGCCCTTCTGCGGGCGATTCGCGACCAAGTCCTCGACCACGCTGGGGTCGGCCAAGGTCGAGGTGTCCCCGAGCTTGTCGACCTCGTTTTCGGCGATCTTGCGCAGGATGCGACGCATGATCTTGCCCGAGCGCGTCTTGGGCAGGCCGGGCGCGAACTGGATCACGTCGGGCGAGGCGATCGGCCCGATGTCCTTGCGCACCCAGGTGACGAGTTCCTTGCGCAGCGCGTCGTCGCCCTGCACCCCCTCGTTGAGGGTGACGTAGGCGTAGATGCCCTGGCCCTTCATGTCGTGGGGGTAGCCGACGACGGCCGCCTCGGACACCTTCTGGTGGGCGACCAGCGAACTCTCGACCTCGGCCGTGCCCATGCGGTGGCCGGACACGTTGATGACGTCGTCGACGCGGCCGGTGATCCAGTAGTAGCCGTCCTCGTCGCGGCGGCAGCCGTCCCCGGTGAAGTACTTGTTGGGATAAGCGGAGAAGTAGGTCTCCACGAAGCGCTTGTGGTCGCCGTAGATCGTGCGCATCTGCCCGGGCCAGGAGCGGGCGATGACGAGATTGCCCTCGGTAGCGCCCTCCTGGGTCTTGCCCTCGGCATCGACGATCTGCGGCTCGACGCCGAAGAACGGCAGCGTCGCCGAGCCCGGCTTGAGCGCCGTGGCGCCGGGCAGCGGGGTGATCAGGATGCCGCCGGTCTCGGTCTGCCACCAGGTGTCGACGATCGGGCAGCGGCTCTCGCCCACCACCTTGTAGTACCAGTTCCAGGCCTCGGGATTGATCGGCTCGCCGACCGAACCCAGCACGCGCAGCGACTTGCGGCTGGTCTTCTCCACCGGACCGTTGCCGGCGCCCATCAGCGAGCGCACCGCGGTGGGCGCCGTGTAGAACAGGTTGACCTTGTGCTTGTCGACGACCTCCCACATCCGCGACAGGGACGGGTAGTTGGGCACGCCCTCGAACATCAGCGTGGTGGCGCCGTTGGCGAGGGGCCCGTAGACGATGTAGCTGTGCCCGGTGACCCAGCCGACGTCGGCGGTGCACCAGTAGATGTCGCCGTCGTGGTAGTCGAAGATGTACTGGTGGGTCATCGAGGCGTAGACGAGATAGCCGCCGGTGGTGTGCAGCACGCCCTTCGGCGCGCCGGTCGAGCCCGAGGTGAAGAGGATGAAGAGCGGATCCTCCGCGTTCATCTCCTCCGGCTCGCAGGTGGCGTCGACCTTCGCCATCTCGTCGTCGTACCAGACGTCGCGGCCATCCTTGATCGCCACCGTGCCGCCGGTGCGCTTCACCACGATGACCGTCTCGACGATGCCGGACTTCTCGATGGCCGCGTCGGCGTTGCCCTTCAGCGGCACCTTCTTCGAGCCGCGCAGGCCCTCGTCGGCGGTGATCAGCACCTTGGACTCGCAGCCGGTGATGCGGTTGGCGAGCGAGTCCGGCGAGAAGCCGCCGAACACCACCGAATGCACCGCGCCGATGCGCGCGCAGGCCAGCATCGCGTAGGCCGCCTCGGGGATCATCGGCATGTAGATCGTCACCGTGTCGCCCTTCTCGACGCCCTTGTCCTTCAGCGCGTTGGCGAGGCGGCAGACATGGCCGTGCAGCTCCTTGTAGGTGAT
>CAZZWW010000312.1:0-3706 GCA_964657815.1 Vulcanimicrobiota bacterium
CGCCCGAGTTCTCGGCGACGTTGCCGCCGATCGAGCAGGCGATCTGCGAGGAGGGGTCGGGCGCGTAGTAGAAGCCTTCGTCCTCCACCGCCTTGGAGATGGCGAGGTTGGCGACGCCCGGCTGCACCACGGCGCAGCGGTTGGCGTAGTCCACCTCGAGGATCCTGTTGAACTTGCCCATGGCGAGCAGGATTCCGTCCTCCAGCGGCAGCGAGCCGCCGGAGAGCGAGGTGCCCCCGCCGCGCGGCACGACCTTGACGTTCATGGCGCCGGCCAGCGCCATGATCTTCGAGACCTCCGCCACCGTCTCCGGCAGCACCACGACCATCGGCATCTGCCGGTACATGGTGACGGCGTCGCACTCGTAGGGGCGCATCTCGCGCGTGTTGGCGAGCACGTTGCCCGGCGCCACGATGGCCTCGAGCCCGGCGACGATCTCGGCGCGCTTGTCGAGGATCGCGGCCTCGGCCTTCGGCATCGTCAGGGTCATGGCTCGGCTCTGGTCCTCTCGTTTGGACGGTAACACTCTGGACGCGATGGTCCAGTGCGGCGTCGCCGCGCCTGCCCTTGGACATACCCCCTCGCGTCACCGTCTCGATCAGACGTGTGCAGTCCGCTGCGCTGCGCGGAGGAGCACCGCCGGCAATTCGTCCATGTGCGCGATGACAGGCGCCGCGCCGGCGGCGCGCAGCGTGTCGGCGAAGCCGGGATAGGCGTGGGCGCCGCCGGTGAAGCCGATCACCGGCATGCCGGCGGCGACGCCGGCGCGCACGCCCTGCACCGAATCCTCGATCACCACGCATTCGGCCGGTGCCGCCCCCATCGCCTTCGCGGCGTGGAGGAAGAGGTCCGGCGCGGGCTTGCCCTGCGCGACCTCGGTGCCGCTGAAGATGTGGTCGCCGAAGAAGCCGGCGAGGCCGGTCAGCTCCAGCGTCAGCCGGATGCGGGCCGGGTCGGACGAGGAGGCGACGCAGCGTGGGCCTTGGAGTTGCCGCAGGGCACGGGCGATGCCCGGCACCGGCGCCAGCTCGCGGCGCAGGCGGTCCATCATCCGCTCCCTCATGCGAGCCCGCTCGCCCGGCAGCTCGCGGCCGACGCGCGCCTCGATCCCGCGCGCGATGTCGGCGGCGTGGCGGCCCATGAAGGCCTCGCGGCAGGCGTCGACGCTCATCGGCACGCCGAACTCGCTCATCATGTCGGAGAGCACCTCGAGCGCGATCAGCTCGGAATCGACGAGCACGCCGTCGCAGTCGAAGATGGTCAGCATGGACGCTTTCGTTCGTTGGACCGCTCGACGGGAGCGGGCGGCGGGAGGCTCGGCAGGAAATGGAGCGCCGCCGTGCGTGTACCTCCCCGTGGACCAGCGTGCCTCAAGCTCGCGGTCGCCTCCGGACAGCAGCCCGCCGCTCTCGCGTAGAATTGTTTTCTACGAAAAGACAGAGGTGCCCTGTGAAAGCTGTCCGATGGCCTTGTCGCGCTCGATTGACGATGGATCGGTTTTGATCGCCAATGCGCGCATGCCGAGCCCGCACTGCGTCGCGGTGACGGCTGACGCAGAACCTGGCCTTCTCCCCTTGCTGGAGACGGTGGCGCGAAGCGCCGCATGAGGGTCGGGCAAACCAGGGAGAACTCGCCGCAGCGGCAGCAAACGGGAAAGGCTTCCCGACCCCTCATCCGCCCTTCGGGCCCTTTCTCCCGCAAGGGGAGAAGGGGTTTCACCCCGCGTCGACCGCCCCCAGCTCGCCGACCCGGCCCGGTCCGGCGGCGGCCTTCTCGATCGGGTCCTTGTCCATCACCTCGGGCGAGAGCGCCTCGAGCACCAGCGGGTCGAGGCCCTTGGCCGCGATCATCCCAGAGTGGAACGTGTTGCGCATCTTCGGCGTCCAGAACGCCTCGATGTGGTGGGAGATGCCGGCCACCGCCTGATCGTGCGGGTAGGAGCGGAAGAACTGCGCGATCTGGTTGGCCATCATGACCAGCTTGTCGAGCGGCTTGTTGGTGCCGTGGATCGTGTCGCCGACGGAGGCGGTCATTCCGCCGCCTCCATCACCGGCGCGATCTGCTTGAGGCCGACGTCCTCCTCGTAGAACTTGGCCTGCCAGTCCGACATGCGGTTGGTCTTGCGGACCTGCACGGCGGTGACCTTGTACTCGGGGCAGTTCGTCGCCCAGTCCGAGTAGTCCGTCGTGATGACGTTGGCGCCGGTCTTGGCGTGGTGGAACGTCGTGTAGACGACGCCGGGCTGCATGCGCTCGGAGATCTTGGCCTTCAGCGCGATATCGCCGGAACGGCTCTCGAGCGACACGAGGTCGTTGTCGAGGATGCCGCGAAGCTCGGCGTCGAAGGGGTGGATCTCCAGCACGTCCTCCTGGTGCCACATCGAGTTGGACGTGCGCCGCGTCTGCGCGCCGACGTTGTACTGCGAGAGGATGCGGCCGGTGGTGAGCACCAGCGGGAAGCGCGGACCGGTGCGCTCCTCGGTCGGGTAGAACTCCGTGATCATGAACTTGCCCTTGCCGATCACGAAATGACCGATGTGCATCGTCGGCGTGCCCTCGGGCGCGGCGTCGTTGCAGGGCCACTGGATCGAGCCGAGCTCGTCGAGCTTCTTGAAGCTCACGCCCGAGAACGACGGCGTCGTCGCCGCGATCTCGTCCATGATCTCGCTGGGGTGCTTGTAGTGCATCGGGTAGCCCAGCGCGTTGGAGAGCAGCATCGTGCCCTCCCAGTCGCCGTAGCCGCCCTTGGGGCTCATCACCTTGCGCACGCGGCCGATGCGCCGCTCGGCATTGGTGAAGGTCCCGTCCTTCTCGAGGAAGGAGGCGCCGGGCAGGAAGACGTGGGCGTATTTGGCCGTCTCGTTCAGGAACAGGTCCTGGACGATGATGCACTCCATGTTGCGCAGGCCCTGCGTGACGTGGTGCGTGTCGGGATCGGACTGGGCGATGTCCTCGCCCTGCACGTAGAGGCCCTTGAAGCCGCCCTCGACGGCCTCGTCGAGCATGTTGTTGATGCGCATGCCCGGCTCGCGGTCGAGCTGGCGGCCCCAGGCCTTCTCGTAGATCTCGCGGACCTCGTCGCCGGCGACGTGGCGGTAGCCGGGGTACTCGTGCGGGAACGAGCCCATGTCGCAGGAGCCCTGCACGTTGTTCTGCCCGCGCAGCGGGTTCACGCCGACGCCCTCGCGGCCGATGTTGCCGGTGGCCATGGCGAGGTTGGCCATGCCCATGACCATGGTCGAGCCCTGCGAGTGCTCGGTGACGCCGAGGCCGTAGAAGATCGCGGCGTTCTTGCCCTTGGTGGCGTAGAGCCGCGCGGCAGCGCGGAGGTTTGCAGCCGGGATGCCCGTCAGGTCGGCCGAGGCCTCGGGGCTGTGGCGCTCCTCGGCGACGAAGCGCGCCCAGGACTCGAAGTCCTGCACGTCGCAGCGCTCGGCGACGTAGGCCTCGTCGACGAGGCCTTCGGTCACGATCACGTGGCCCATGGCGTTGATGAAGGCGACGTTGGATCCGGGCTTCAGCGGCAGGTGATAGTCCGCCTTGATGTGCGCCGACTTCACCAGGTCGATCTTGCGCGGGTCGGCGACGATCAGCCTGGCGCCGGCGCGCAGGCGCTTCTTCATGCGCGAGCCGAACACCGGATGGCCGTCGGTCGGATTGGCGCCGATGACGAGGATCACGTCCGACTGCTCGACCGAGCGGAAATC
>CAZZWW010000313.1:0-3688 GCA_964657815.1 Vulcanimicrobiota bacterium
CTCGCTCAGCGGCGGTGCCGAGACGCCGCCGAACGACTCGAAAGGCACGGGCACGCTGACCGGCACCTACGATCCGTCGAGCCGCAAGCTCACCTACGACGTCACCTACGACAAGCTCACCGGCCCGGCGACGATGGCGCATTTCCATGCCCCGGCGCCCACCGGCAAGCCGGCCGGCGTCGAGGTGCCGATCAAGGGTTCGGTCGCGAGCCCGATCACCGGCGAGGTGACGCTCACGGAGGACCAGGCCAAGAATCTCACCGACGGCATGACCTATTTCAACGTGCACACCGACAAGAACCCCAAGGGCGAGATCCGTGGTCAAGTAACGGTGAGCAAATAGAACGAGGGACCACGTCCGCCGTTTCTGGTTTGCCCCAATGTTCCACGTGAAACACGGGCGCGGTGACGGACGGCGGCGGCGGTGCTAGGAGGGCGCGATGGACGCGCTCTCCTCCTTCGACGTGATCGTGATCGGCGGTGGCCATGCCGGGTGCGAGGCCGCCGCGGCATCGGCGCGCGTCGGCGCGCATACGGCGTTACTGACGCAGCGGCTCGACACGATCGGTGCCATGTCGTGCAATCCCGCGATCGGCGGGCTGGGAAAAGGCCATCTCGTCCGCGAGGTCGACGCGCTCGACGGTTTGATGGGCCGCGTGGCGGACGCCGCCGGCATCCAGTTCCGCCTGCTGAACCGCTCCAAGGGCGCCGCCGTTCGTGGCCCGCGCGCCCAGGCCGACCGCCGGCTCTACCGTGAGGCGATGCACGCCGCCCTGGAGGCGACACCCGGTCTCACGATCGTCGAGGGCGAGGCGACGGAAATCGTCGTCGATATCGCCGGTGTCGTGACGGCGGTGGTGTTGGCCGACGGCCGGCGCATGGCCTGCGCTGCGGCGGTGGTCACGACCGGCACCTTCCTCAACGGGGTGATCCATTGCGGCGCGGCGACCCGGCCGGCCGGCCGCGACGGAGACGCGCCTTCGCAAAAGCTCGCTGCCAGCCTGACGCGACACGGCTTCGCCCTGGGGCGGCTAAAGACGGGCACGCCGCCTCGGCTCGATGGCCGCAGCATCGACTGGTCGGGGCTAGAGCGGCAGGGCGGCGATGCCGAGCCGGAGCCGTTCTCCTTCCTCACGCGCGCCATCACCACCCCGCAGGTCGACTGTCACGTCACCCACACGACGGCCGCGGGCCACGCGATCATCGCCGCCAACCTGTCGCTCTCCGCGGTGCATTCCGGCGCGATCACCGGCATGGGTCCGCGCTATTGCCCCTCGATCGAGGACAAGATCACGCGCTTCAGCGAGCGCAGCTCGCACCAGATCTTTCTGGAGCCGGAGGGGCTCGACGACCCGACGATCTACCCCAACGGCATTTCGACCTCGCTGCCGCCCGACGTGCAGGACCGCTTCCTGCGCACCATTCCCGGCTTGGCGAACGTCGCGGTGCTGAAGCCGGGCTATGCGATCGAATACGATTATCTCGACCCGCGCGAGCTGACCCAGGCGCTGGAGACCCGGCGCGTGCCGGGCCTGTTCCTCGCCGGGCAGATCAACGGCACCACCGGCTACGAGGAGGCGGCGGCGCAGGGGCTCGTCGCTGGGCTCAACGCCGCGCGCCGCGTCGGCGGGTTGCCGCCCCAGGTGTTCGGGCGCAGCGAAAGCTACATCGGCGTGATGATCGACGACCTCGTCAGCCGCGGAGTCAGCGAGCCCTACCGCATGTTCACCTCGCGCGCCGAGTACCGGCTCGCCCTGCGCGCCGATAACGCCGACGCCCGCCTCACGCGACGTGGCGAGGCGCTTGGGCTCGTCGGGACGAAACGGTCGCGTTCCTTCGCCGCCAAGCGCGAGGCGCTGGAACGGGCCGAGGCGGCGCTGCGCGGCGTGAGCCTCACGCCCAACGAGGCGGCCGGCCACGGCCTGGCGGTCAACCGCGACGGCATCCGCCGTTCCGGCTACGAGCTGCTGGGTTTCCCGGACGTGACCTTCGGCCGCCTTCGCGCGATCTGGCCCGAGGCGCTCGGCGGCGTGTCGTCCGCGACCGCGGCCCAGGTCGCCATCGACGCCGGCTACGCCGTCTACCTCGAGCGGCAGACCGCCGACATCGCCGCCGCCCGCCGCGACGAGGCGCTGGCGATCCCGTCGGAGCTGGATTTTTGCGCCATGCCGGGGCTGTCCAACGAGATCCGGGCGCGGCTGGCGAGGGCCCGGCCCGCGACGATGGCGGCGGCCGGCCGAATCGAGGGCATGACGCCGACGGCGCTGACCCTTCTCGCCGCCCACGTGCGCCGAGCGAAGGTGGCGGCTTGAGGGGAAAAGCGCTTCCTTCTCCCGCGCGCTGGAGAAAGGACCGCGCGTGACCCGCGAGGCTATCCTGGAGCCGCTGCCGGAACCGGTGCGTCGGCGGCTGACCCTCTATGCCGACCTTCTCGTGCGTTGGCAGACGACCATCAATCTCGTGTCGCCGAAGACCTTGCCCGATCTCTGGACCCGCCACATCGGCGATTCTCTGCAGGTCCAGGCGGCGGTGCCCGAGGCGCGGCGCTGGGTCGACCTCGGTTCGGGCGGCGGCTTTCCCGGCCTCGTCACCGCCATCCTGCTCGCCGACGAGCCCGGTGTCAGCGTGCACCTCGTCGAGAGCGACAAGCGCAAGGCCGCCTTCCTGCGTACCGTGGCGCGCGAGACCGGCGCTCCGGCCACGATCCACGCCGAGCGCATCGAGGCCTTCGTGCCGGCCCGCACCGAGCCGGTCGACGCCGTCTCGGCTCGCGCGTTGGCGCCGCTGCCGCAGCTCGTGGCTTTCGCACAGCTATTCCTCGAACGGGGCGCCGTCGGCGTGTTTCCGCAAGGGGAAAGCGCGGTGGCCGAATTGACCGGCCCCGACCTCGACCGTAGGTTCCGCATCGAGACCGTGCCGAGCCGTTTGCGCGACGGTTCGCGCCTCCTTCTCGTCCGGGCCGCGGCGCCTGGCGGAGACATGTGATCGTGCCCCTCGCCCAATCGATGAGAGTGCTGGTGCTCGCCAACCAGAAGGGCGGCGTGGGCAAGACCACCACGGCGATCAACTTGGGAACGGCGCTGGCGGCGATCGACGAGCGCGTGCTCATCGTCGATCTCGACCCCCAGGGCAACGCCTCGACCGGGCTCGGCATCGACCGCAAGAGCCGGCAGGTTTCGACCTACCACGTGATGACCGGCGAGGCGGCGCTGGGCGAGGCTGTGCAGACCACCGCCGTGCCGCGGCTCTCGGTGGCGCCCTCGACGCTCGACCTGCTCGGCGTCGAATTGGAGATCGCGGCCGACAAGGACCGCGCCTACAAGCTCCGCGACGCTCTCTCCGAATACGACGCGGCCCAGGCCAAGCTCGGCGCCGAGGGCACGACCTACCTGCTGATCGACTGTCCGCCCTCGCTCAACCTGCTCACCATCAACGCGCTTGCCGCGGCGCATGCCGTGGTGGTGCCGCTGCAATGCGAGTTCTTCGCGCTGGAGGGCCTGTCGCAGCTTCTCTCGACGGTGGAGCAGGTCAAGCGCTCGCTCAACGCGGCGCTGGAGATCCACGGCGTGGTGCTGACCATGTTCGACGCGCGCAACAATCTCGCCAACCAGGTCGTCGCCGACGTCCGCGGTTTCCTCGGCGACAAGGTCTATGAGACGGTGATCCCGCGCAACGTGCGCATCTCCGA
>CAZZWW010000314.1:0-3682 GCA_964657815.1 Vulcanimicrobiota bacterium
CTGCCGGCGTGAGCGACGAACCCGAAAGCCTGACCCTTCAGCTGCTCCGTGACAGGCGCGCGGAGACGGCGAGATGCGCGCCACGATGGCGACCAAGGCCGATCTGGCGGATGTTCGCTCCGATTTGACGTCGCTGCGCTCTGACGTCTCGGCGGACTTCATCGACGTGCGTCGGAAGATTGCCGGTGTCGGGAAGGACTTGAGCGGCTAGATCGTCGGCCTGCGCCGCGCCGTTGTCGAGTACCATACCTCCGTCATCGGCCATGGCGTGATCATCAGCGAACGGGAGGCGCGACTTCGGCGCGTCGAGCAGCGCCTCGACTTGGCGGCGGGGCCCGAAGCGTACTGAGCAGCCGGACGTTGACAACCCTCCGGCCCCTTGCGACCACCCTCACCATGACCTCCTCCGCGCTTCCCGACGCGCCCGCGACGACCCGGCCCGCGGCGGCCGACCCCGTCGCCCGTCGGCGTACCTTCGCCATCATCTCGCACCCCGACGCCGGCAAGACGACGCTGACGGAGAAGCTGCTGCTCTTCGGCGGCGCGATCCAGCTCGCCGGCGAAGTGCGCGCCAAGGCCAACCGCCGCCAGACGCGCTCGGACTGGATGGGCATCGAGAAGGAGCGCGGCATCTCCGTCGTAACCTCCGTGATGACGTTCGAATACGGCGATTGCGTCTACAACCTGCTCGACACGCCGGGCCACGAGGACTTTTCGGAGGACACCTACCGCACGCTCACGGCGGTCGACTCGGCGATCATGGTGCTCGACGCCGCCCGCGGCATCGAGGCGCGCACGCGAAAACTCTTCGAGGTGTGCCGCATGCGCGACATCCCGATCGTCACCTTCATCAACAAGCTCGACCGCGAGACGCGCGACCCGTTCGACCTGCTCGACGAGATCGAGAAGACGCTGGCGCTCGACGTCGCGCCGATCACCTGGCCGCTGGGGCAGGGCAGGGGCTTCGTCGGCACCTACGACTTGGAGAAGAAGCTGGTGCGCCGGCTCGACCACGAGGCCGAGGCCGTCGAGGTGTCGGGGCCGGACGACCCCTACATCGAAGGGCTGATGAAGCCGCAGGATTTCCTCGACACCGTCGAGCAGATCGAGCTGGCCGCATCCGGCCTGAAGAAGTTCGACCGCGCGTCCTTCCTCGAGGGGCACCTGACGCCGGTGTTCTTCGGCTCGGCCCTGCGCAACTTCGGCATCCGCGACCTGATCGACGCGCTGGCCGCCTTCGCGCCGCCGCCGCACGGGCTGGAGGCGGCGAGCCGCACGGTCGAGGCCCACGAGGCCAAGATGACCGGCTTCGTGTTCAAGATCCAGGCGAACATGGACAAGAACCACCGCGACCGCATCGCCTTCATGCGGGTGTGCTCCGGCAAGCTCTCCCGCGGCATGAAGGCCAAGCTCGTGCGCACCGGCAAGATGGTGGCGCTGAACGCGCCGCAGTTCTTCTTCGCGCAGGATCGCCAGCTGGCCGAGGAGGCCTGGCCCGGCGACGTCGTCGGCATTCCCAACCATGGCCTGCTGCGCATCGGCGACACGCTGACCGAGGGCGAGGACCTGGTGTTTCGCGGCGTGCCGAGCTTCGCGCCGGAGATCCTGCGCCGGGTCAAGATCGGCGATTCGATGAAGCAGAAGAAGCTGCGCGAGGCGCTGAGCCAGATGGCGGAGGAGGGCGTGGTGCAGCTCTTCATTCCGGCCGACGGCTCCGGCTCGCTCGTCGGCGTCGTCGGCGCGCTGCAGCTCGACGTGCTGATCGATCGTCTGAAGGCGGAATACGGGCTCGACGTGTCGTTCGAGAGCACACGGTTCACCCTGTGTCGCTGGATGACCGGAGCCAAGCTCGAGATCGAGAAGTTCGCGCGTGCCCACGGCTCGTCCATGGCGGCCGACCTCGACGGCTCGCCGGTGTTCATGGCCCCGGCGGTGTGGGACCTGACCTACGAGGCCGAGCGCTGGCCCGAGATCGCCTTCGCCGACGTGAAGGATTATCAGAAGGAGCACGCGTGATCCCGGCTGCCGAGCGGCCGGCGAACCGGTCCCGAGCCGTAGCGCCGCTGTCGCTCGACAGTCACCCAAGGGTTATATCGGCGCGTTAGCAGCTCTCGCCGCCCCTGCGGCGATGAGGCATGCCATGCTCAAACCGACGATTCTTGCCCTTCTACTGGGCTGCGCCGCGGCCCTATCGCTCGCCGCGTCCAGCGCCGAAGCGGACGACGCCCAATCCACGAAGGTCTCGCACGTTCTGCTGATCAGCATCGACGGGCTTCACGCCGCCGACTTGAAGTTTTATGTCGCGGCGCACCAGCAGAGCACGTTGGCGGCACTGGCGAAGCGCGGCATCGTCTACCCGAACGCGCTGACCTCCGCCCCGTCGGACTCGTTCCCCGGTCTGCTCGCCCAGCTGACGGGTGGTTCGTCGAAGTCGCACGGCGTCTTCTACGACGTATCCTACGATCGCACGCTGTTCGCCCCGGGCTCCGGCTGTAAGGGCGCGCCCGGCACGCAGACCTCGTTCGACGAGTCGATCGACGTGAATTCGAAGGTCGCCACCGGCGGCGGTACGCTCGGCAAGCCGCTGACGCAGATCGATCCGACAAAGCTGCCGATGGGCTTGCAGGATGGCCAGTGCAAGCCGGTCTATCCGCACCAGTTCGTCAAGACGAACACGATCTTCGAAGTCATCCGCGACACCGGCCTGCGCACCGCCTGGGCCGACAAGCACCCCGCATACGACATCGTCAACGGTCCCTCCGGCCAGGGCGTCGCCGATCTGTTCACGCCTGAAGTGGACTCGAACGACGTCGTCACCGGCCAGGACACGACGCTCGGCTTCCACTCAATCCAGCGCAACGACAGCCTGAAGGTCACCGCCGTCCTCAACGAGATCGCCGGCCTCGACAGCACCGGCAAGACCTTTGCCGGCATTCCGGCGATCTTCGGCATGAACTTCCAGGCGGTCAGCGTCGGGCAGAAGCTCGCCGCGGGCAACACGGCCGATGGGCAGGACGCGGGTCTCACCGGCGGCTACGCCGACGCCGCGGGCCGCAACCCCAACAGCGGTCTCGCGCTGAACCTCGACTACGTCGACCAGCAGATCGGCAAAATGATCGCGGCGCTCGACAAGGCGAAGGCGACCGACAGCACGCTCGTCATCGTCTCCGCCAAGCACGGCCAGTCGCCGATCAACGTCAAGGATCGCGTCACGGTCGACGACACGCCCTACACCAAGACGCCGGGCTATTCGGCCTCGATCACCGACGACGTCGGCCTGGTTTGGCTTGCGCCCGGCGCGCAGAAGGGCAGCTACGAATCGGCCGAGGCCTATCTGAAGAGCCAGGCCAAGACGCTCGGCATTGCGCGGCTGCTCGATCGCGACGAGCTGAAGCGGCTCTACCAGGACCCCTTCAGCGACAACCGCACGCCCGACTTCGTGACGATCACTCAGCACGGGCTGATCTACACGACCGGGACCAAGCTCGCCGAGCACGGCGGCTTCGCGTCGGACGACCGCAACGTCGCCCTGCTGGTGTCGGCCCCTTCGCTGAAGCAGCGCTCGATCGACGCGATCGTCGAGACCCGGCAGATCGCGCCGACGATTCTAAAGGCTCTGGGCCTCGATCCGAAGCGCCTGCAGGCCGTCGTCGCCGAGCACACCGACGTTCTGCCGGGGCTC
>CAZZWW010000315.1:0-3621 GCA_964657815.1 Vulcanimicrobiota bacterium
TGAAGGTCTGGCGCAATTGGCCGCCTGGGCGGGTCGCTTGGCTGCCTCGGGGCGGCTGGGCGCGGGGGAGGACCTCGTGTTGCGCATCGGGTTCGGCGAATACCTGGCCCAGTTGCTCGGCGGCGAGAGCTGACCCACACGATCGGACCGATTGAGATGACCAACCTGTCCCGGCGCTCCTTCGTCGGCGCCGCCGCGGCGACCCTCACCCTGGCTGCCACGCAGGCCCGCGCAGCGGGCACGGTGCGGATCGGCTATCAGATCTACGGCAACCTGTTGCTGCTGAAGACCAGCGGCCTGCTCGAGGAGAAGCTGAAGCCTCTGGGCTGGTCGGTGGAATGGAAGAAGTTCGTCTCGGGGCCGCCGCTGATGGAGGCGCTCGGCGCCGGCGCGATCGACTTCGGGTCCGCCGGCGAGACGCCGCCGATCTTCGCGCAGGCGGCCGGCGTGCCGCTGCTCTATCTGGGCGCCGAGGCGCCGTCGCCGACCGGCGAGGCGATCCTGGTGCTCGACAAGAGCCCGATCACGTCCCTCGCCGAGCTGAAGGGCAGGAAGGTGGCCTTCACCAAGGGGGCCAACGTCCACAACCTCTACGTCCGGGCGCTGGAGAAGGCCGGGCTCTCGCAGAAGGACGTCACGCCGGTGTATCTGGCTCCCCCCGACGGGCGCGCGGCGTTCGAACGCGGCAGCGTCGACGCCTGGGCGATCTGGGACCCGTACCTCGCCGCGGCGCAGGCCGGAATCAAGACGCGCGTGCTGGCCGATGGCACCGGGCTCGTCGCCAATCGGCAGTACTACTTCGGCCGTCGCGGCTTCACGGACGCGTCGGTCACGGCGGCGTTACGGCAAGCGGTCGTCGAGACCGACGCGCGTGCCATCGGCGATCGCGGCAAGGTCGCCGGCATCCTCGCGCCGAGCGTCAACCTGCCGGAGCCGGTCATCGCCAATGCGGTGAACCGCCAGCCCTGGACCTACCAGGCGATGGACGCCGGGATCGTGCGCCAGCAGCAGGCGATCGCCGACACGTTCCACGCGCTCGGCCTCATCCCCAAGCCGTTCAAGATCAGCGACGCGCTGCCGTCCGCCTGAGCCCGCGCACCCGACCCAAAGCGAGTTACGCATGACCCAGTCCGAGCCTCTCGCCCACGCCCAGCCTCACGCCTGCGACAAGGCCAACGTCCTCTGGTTTCTGCCGACCCACGGCGACGGCCGCTATCTCGGCACGACCTTCGGCGCGCGCGAGGTCACGCTCAAATACCTGACGCAGGTCGCCAAGGCGGCGGACGATTGCGGCTATTTCGGCGTGCTGCTGCCGACCGGCCGGTCCTGCGAAGATTCCTGGGTCGTCGCCTCGGCACTGGCGCCCTTGACCGAGCGCTTGCGCTACCTCGTCGCGGTGCGGCCCGGCCTGCAGTCGCCGACCCTTGCGGCGCGCATGACCGCCGCGCTCGACCGCCTCTCCGACGGCCGTCTCCTCATCAATGTCGTGACCGGCGGCGATCCGCAGGAGAACAAGGGCGATGGCATCTTCCTCGCCCACGACGAGCGCTACGCCGTCACGGACGAGTTCCTGCAGATCTACACGCGCCTGCTCGCCGGCGAGACCTTCGACTTCCACGGCAAGCACCTGCAGGTGGAGGGCTCGAAGATCCTGTTTCCGCCGGTGCAGCACCCGCACCCGCCGCTGTACTTCGGCGGCTCCTCGCCGGCCGGCCAGGACGTGGCGGCCAAGCTCGTGCAGAAGTACCTGACCTGGGGCGAGCCGCCGGCGGCGGTGGCCGAGAAGGTCGCGCACATGCGCGCGCTCGCCGCCGCGCAGGGCCGCGCCATGAGCTTCGGCATCCGGCTCCACGTCATCGTGCGCGAGACCAACGAGGAGGCCTGGCGCGAGGCGGCGAAGCTGATCGAGCATGTCGACGACGCCACCATCGCCGAGGCGCAGAAGGCCTTCGCCCGCATGGACTCGGTCGGGCAGAACCGCATGGCGGCGCTGCACGGCGGCAATCGCGACAAGCTCGAGGTCAGCCCCAACCTCTGGGCCGGCGTCGGCCTGGTGCGCGGCGGTGCCGGCACGGCGCTGGTCGGCGATCCCGACACCGTGGCGGAGCGCATGCGCGAGTACATGGCCTGCGGCATCGACACGTTCATCATGTCGGGCTACCCGCACCTCGAAGAGGCCTACCGCTTCGCCGAGCTGGTGCTGCCGCGCCTGCCGCTGGCCGCGGACACGATCGCGCCGCGCTCCGGCACGACGCACCGCGGGCCCTTCGGCGAGATGATCGGCAACAGCCACGCGCCGCGAAGCGCGGCCGCCACGGCCTGATCGAGATCAGATCGATCGGAACGC
Organism: Vulcanimicrobiota bacterium; assembly: GCA_964657815.1. Classification (GTDB taxonomy): domain Bacteria; phylum Pseudomonadota; class Alphaproteobacteria; order Rhizobiales; family Beijerinckiaceae; genus RH-AL1. The sequence continues at coordinate 2,348 of CAZZWW010000315.1, forward strand.
ATCATGCGAGGCATCGCGGTCGCCGGTCTGGCGGTCTGGCTCGTGTCGACGGGCGTCGGGGCGCATCCGCCCGAGGCGGCGCAGCCCGCCGGCTGCATCGCGGGCGAGACGGTCGCGCTCGATCCGGCCGCCGCACCGCTCCACCTCGGGACGCAGAGCTACGCTCGGACGCTGGACCTCTGCGATCATCACGTCATCCTGACCTTCGACGACGGCCCGTCGCCGGCGACCACGCCGCTGATCCTGGACGCGCTCGAGAAAGCGGACGTCAAGGCGACGTTCTTTCTCATCGGGCGCAACGCGTGCCGCTATCCCGATCTGGCGCGCGAGGAGGTCGCCCGGGGCCACACCGTCGGGCACCACTCCAACACGCATCCGAGCTTCACCTTGCGCGGCTTCGACGAAGCCTCGGCCGAGACGGACATCCATGACGGCATCGCGACCGACGAGCGCGCGATCTACGGGGCCCAGGCGCGGCCGCATCGGCCGCACGTGCCGTTCTTCCGCTTTCCCGGATTCGCCGACACCGAGCCGCTCCTCCGCGACCTCGACGGTCAAGGCATTGCGGTGTTCGGCTCGGACCTCTGGGCAGGCGACTGGATTGCGATGTCGCCGGAGCACGAGCGCGAGCGCGTCGTCGCGCTCCTGGAGAAACGACCGCTGCACAACGGCATCATCCTGCTCCACGACACGCGCCCGTCCACGGCGCGGATGCTGCCCGACCTGCTGCGCGAGCTGAAGGCCAGGGGCTACTCCTTCGTGCGGCCGATCTATCGACCGGGCGCGGCGACGCCCCCGCTCACCGCGCCGCTGAAGGGCGAGCCCGAGACGGAGGCGATCATCGCCCACCTGAAGACGCCGATCGTTCCGAACTCGCATCACCTGGCGGAGAACAGGACGACGGAATGCCCGGCGGGCGGCGAGAGTCTCGAGGACGACGCGCAACCCTGAGGCCGCTTGCGCGCGGCCATGTCAGCAGCCGGGTCACCCGCCCGACCTCTGCTCCACCGGCGCCGTCCTTGCCGGAGCCGACGGCGCACGGGATGGATCAGCGCTGGCCGGCGCCGTCGCCGCGACCTGGGCCGGCACCGGAGGCGACCGCTTCGTCGTGTTCACCGGCGGCGAACCGCTGCTTCAGCTCGACGACGCCCTGCTCGCGGCGATGCACGCGCATTCCTTCACCTGCGCCGTCGAGACCAACGGCACGCAGGAGGCGCCCGCCGGGCTCGACTGGATCTGCGTCAGCCCCAAGGCCGGCGCGCCGCTGACGCTCG
>CAZZWW010000316.1:0-3620 GCA_964657815.1 Vulcanimicrobiota bacterium
GACGGAGCGACGTTCCGGGCACCCGCGTCAGGCCGCGAGGGAGTCCTGTAGACGCACGGCGCTGAACCGTGCGGCGAAGAACGCGGCGAGTGCCCCCAGGATCAGCGAGAGCGAGGCGGCCAGCGCCCCGCGCGACGTGGCCGTGGCGACCTCGCCGGCGACAGCCGTCGCCTGCTGCTTGGCTTCGCTGGCGAGCTGCTGGTACTGCGCTTCGTACCCCGCGACTTGCGTGCGTGCCTGGTCGACCGGCTCGCCGGTCACCTTGGCCAGGGCCTGCGCCGCCTGTTCGGTGGCCTGCTGGCGATGGCCGGGGTCGCTCGAGAGCGCCGCCTTGATCGAGGCGACGGCATCGTTGGCCGCGGCCGCATTCTCCGGCTTGCCGGCTTGCGCCTTGAGCTGGTCGGTGATCTTGGCGAGCGGATCGCCGCCGACCTGGGCCGCGACCTGCGGCGCAACCGCCTGCGCCGCGCTGGTCAAGGCGTGACCGGCGCCGCCGAAGGCGTTGGAGGCCGCGCTGAGCGTCCCGCCGAGAATCGAGCCGATCGCGCTCGTCAGCAGCACGACGACGATCGTCGTCGTCAGCGCCCAGGTGACGAGGCCGTGGTACCCGGCCCGCGAACGCAACACCTCGCCGGCGAGGCTGCCGGCGACGTAGCCGCCGATCGCGTAGGTCGCGATCGCGGTCAGCACGATCCAGATCCCGGCGCCGATCGAGAACGCCTCGGGACCCGCGCCACCGCCTGCGGGGTTCACCGACGAGAGGCCGATGCCGAGCCCGAGCAGGTTGAGCACCAACTGGCACACCAGCGCTGTCAACGCGCCGGCGATGATCGCGCCCCAGGACATGGGATGGCGGGCGGGGACCGACGCGCCGTCGACGCCGAGCGCACGCTCGTGGCTGGTCCTGGCCTTGTTGAAGAAGAAGGTCATGACGGCCTCTCAGCGACGCACGTAGCGGCGATCGAGGTGCTCACCGAGGAGCATCGAGGCGAAGAAGCCGGCCGCAGCCGCCGCAATCAGGTAGATCACAGGATAGGACTCGATCGAGTGCTCGACCGCCTTGGCCCCTTCGCGGACGTACCGGCCGCTCTGGCGGGCCGCCTGGCGCGCGTAGTCCCCGGCATCTTCGGCGATCTCGCGAACATGGTCTTTGGCTTCGCCGAACAGCCCCTGAGCCTTGCCGCCCATCTCCCGCGCCAAGCCCTCGGCCTGGGTCGAGCGGTCGCCCGTCACGCCCCCGTAGCCCTGCTGGAGCCTGCCTCCGAGTTCTTGGGCGGCGCCCTTGATGCGATCTGTGTCCATGCTGACGTTCCTGCTCGATTCGCGGCGAGGCCGGCTTGCGCCGAGATCCTCCCGAGCGGACAGATGCGTGACAGCCTCCAGGCATGCAATGATGCGGCTGCACTGTTTCCGCATCCGCTCTACTAGTAGTCGAGCTGTCGGGTGCCCTTGGCCGCAGTCTTAGCATCCGGCGCGACCGGCGCGGGCTCCGGCAGGAACCCGTGGGCGTGACCCCACAGCGCGGCTTCGGTTCGGTTGTGGACCTGGAGCTTGCGGTAGAGCGACGCGATGTGGTTGCGGACCGTGTTCTGCGACAGGCGCAGCGCCTCGGCGATACGGATGTCGCTCCGCCCCTGGCAGATAAAGCGCAGCATCTCCTTCTCGCGCCGGGTGAGGCCGTCGAGTTCCGTCGCGTGTTCCTCGCCGCGCGTCGCGCTGCGCAGCTCGGCGAGCTTCTCGATGAGGCTGCTGCTGAACCACGACGTGTCGGCCATGACCTTGTCGATGGCGGCGACGAGGTCGCGCTCCGAGCGCTTCCGTTCGGTGATGTCGAGGATGGTGCAGAGCAGACAGGCTTCGTCGGCGACGACGATCGATACGCCGCTGATCAGGCAGTCGAGCATCGCACCGTCGGCGTGGCGCAGGCATTCCTCGCTCGCCGGCACGGAGCCGGTCTGAACCGCCTTCGATCGGAAGCGCAGGAGAGCGTCGTCGCTGCCCCAAAAGGCGACCTCGTCCATGCGGCGGCCGACGACGTCGACTTCCGCACGACCGAAGGTCTTGATGAAGCTCTCGTTCACCGCCAGGAACGCGAAGTCGCTGCCCTTCAGCAGGACCGTGGCCACAGGCGACGAGCGGAACGCCTTCTCGAAGCGCTCCTCGCTGTGACGCAGCGACGTCTCCGCCTTCTTCTGCCGCTCCAGGTCTGCGAAGGTGAACAGCATGCAGGGCTCGTCGCCGACCTCGAGCGGCTGCCCGGCCACGATGACCCACTTGCTGCCGCCGTCGGGGAGCTCGATGCAGGCCTCCATCTGCGGGATGGTCTCGCCCAAGCTCAGGCGCTCGATGCCGACCGCGCGGCGCTCGGCGTCCTTCATCAGATCGACTTCGTAGGTCGAGCGGCCGAGGAGCTGCTCCTTGCGGTACCCGGTCATCTCGATGAAGCCCTGGTTGACCTTGACGTACCGCAGGTCGCTGAGCCGGCAGATGATGGCGGGCGCCGGATTGGCGGCGAAGGTCCTTTGAAAGCGCTCCTCGGCCTGGAAGCGGTCGGTTGCGTCCTTGAGGATGAGGACGAGGCAATCGGGCGTGCCGTGCGCGTCGTTGATGACGAGGCTGCGGATCTTGTGCACCCACTCGGGCTTCGAGCGCCCTGCCCGCGAGACCTCGACGACGACGTCGTCGAACCGCTCTCCGCCGACAACGCGCTCGATGGGGTATTTGCCCTCCTCGATGCGATGGTTGTTGCGGTATTGGAGCTGGAAATTGTGCCGATACTCGTCGACGCTGGCGCCGAGAGCGTCGATCCTGTCGACGCCGTGCATCGCGAGCGCGGCGTCGTTGGCCCAGGCGATCGTCTGATCGGGTTCGATGATGATCACGCCGTCGGTGAGACCGGCGATGATCAGCTGCAACTGACTGCGATTGACGCTCTTGTCCACGACGACCTCGGGGCGCGCGGCGGCTCTGCCGTCGGTCTGGCGACCGGCGTCGGACCCGTCGCTGCGAGAGCGACGCGCTCCGCCCGTGGCAGTCATAACGATGCATCCCTTCGGCTCAACGGTGCATACATACCAATTCGTCGGTCCTCATACTAGTAGTCTAGGAATAGCTCAGGTGACCCTCTACGTGAGTGGGTCCGGCTCGAACCGCAGCCGGAGACTAGGGAGAGGACCATGGACGAGGAACACGGCAAGGGAATTTTGGACAAGGCCAAGGGGGCCGTGAAGGAGGCCGTCGGCAAGGTGACGGGCAACGAGAAGCTGCAGGCCGAAGGCAAGGCCGACAAGGCCGCGGGCGCCGCCCACGAGACCGCCGGCGACGTCAAGGACGCCGGCAAGAAGGTCGCGGACGCCTTCAAGCGCTGATCCATCGGCGGGTGCGCGTCGCCGTGCGCCCGCCATCTCCCTAGGACAGCTTCACGCCACCACCGCATCCGCACCCTGCATCTCGCTCACCGCCGTCTCCACCTCCGCCAGCACCAGCAGGCGATCCCCCTCCGCGAGCGTCAGCTCCGGACTCTCGGCGGTGGCGAACGCGAGGTCGCCGTTGACGCGCAGCACCAGGATGGCGGTGGCGCCTTCGCCCTCGCTCTCGGCCAGCAGCGCGTCGGAGGAGGC
>CAZZWW010000317.1:0-3619 GCA_964657815.1 Vulcanimicrobiota bacterium
GACATCGTGAATCAGGACTCGAGCCGCGGGCGGGCGCCATGCGGACGGATCGCGCTCGGCACGTCTGCGCGCATCCGAACCCGGGTCGGTGGACCCTCCCCCGCTCCGCGGAGGAGGAATGCGCGCCCGACAGTTCCGGGATGGGCTCTAGCCATCGGTTGCTTCTCGGGTTTCCCGTTTGCGGGCCTGACGCCCCCGAAGGACCAGAAGGTCCACGAAAAGCCAAATGAGAGCGGCGGGAGCGTAGACGGACAGCGCCAGGTCAAAACGCGGTGTCGACGTGTCGCTGAGGCCCCTGCCTCCGATGGCAACCGAAACAACCAACGAAACGGCCAAAGACAAGAGGATCAGGCCGACGCCGTCCCCGACTTTCGATCGCAGGAACCAGCGGATCACACGGCTCATCAGATAGATCAGGATCAGTGCGCCGAACAAACGTCCAACGCTGTCAGCCGTCATGCGCGCTATCCCCCCTCCATCAAGGCCGCCACGCCTCGGCCGCGGCCAGCGCGTCGGCCTCCGCGCGCGTGCCCCCGTCGATCGCGCCGGTCAGCGCGCGAAGCACCTCGGTGACGTGCGTGCGCGTGGCCGAGGACAGACGCATCGGCGTCGTCCCGCAGGCGCGGCGCAGCCGGTCGACCTGCTTCTTCAGGTGGTCGGGCTCGGTCACGTCGACCTTGGACAGGGCGACGATCTCGCGCTTGCCGACGAGGCCGCCGCCGTAGGCCTCGAGTTCGTGGCGCACCGTCTTGTAGTCCCGGCCGGCGTGCTCGCCGTTGGCGTCGACGAGATGCAGGATGACGCGGCAGCGCTCGACGTGGCCGAGGAAGCGGTCGCCCAGCCCGACGCCCTCGTGGGCGCCCTCGATCAGCCCGGGAATGTCGGCCAAGACGAACTCGCGCCCGTCGACGCCCACCACGCCGAGTTGCGGGTGCAGCGTCGTGAAGGGATAGTCGCCGATCTTGGGCTTGGCGGCCGAGACCACCGAGAGGAAGGTCGACTTGCCGGCGTTGGGCAGGCCGACGAGCCCGGCATCGGCGATCAGCTTCAGGCGCAGGATGATCGTGCGCTCCTGGCCGAGTTCGCCGGGGTTGGCGCGGCGCGGCGCCTGGTTGGTGCTCGTCTTGAAATAGGCGTTGCCGAAGCCGCCGTTGCCGCCGCGGCAGACGCGCACGCTCTGACCGACCTCGGTGAGGTCGGCGAAGGGCTCCTCCTCGCCCTCGTCGATGAGCTGCGTGCCGACCGGCACCTTCAGAACGGCGTCGGGACCTTTGGGACCGGCGCGGTTCTTCCCCATGCCGTGGGTGCCGGTCTTGCCCTTGAAATGCTGCTGGTAGCGGAAGTCGATCAGCGTGTTGAGGCCGGAGACGCACTCGACGACCACGTCGCCGCCCTTGCCGCCGTCGCCGCCGTCAGGGCCGCCGAACTCGATGAACTTCTCGCGGCGGAACGAGACGCAGCCGGCCCCGCCGTCGCCGGAGCGGACGTAGACGCGGGCTTGATCGAGGAATTGCATGACGGTGGTCTAGCGGATGCGGCTTCGGGAATACAGCGACTGACGGCGCGAGGCTGATCCTCATGCCGGGAGGGGCACGCCGTCGGGGAGGTCCGGTGGCCCGCGGGCGAGGCACACGTGGGGAAGGCGGCGGACCGAAGCCCGCCGCCTTGCTTCAGTCTCGAACGCCGGTCAGTAGGCGGCGATCGCCCCGTCGGCACCGACGCCCGGCGCGTGATCGGTGCTCGTGTTGAGCGCCTTGCCGCCCTTGCCGATCCACTTGCCGACCCAGTAGCGCGACACGAACAGCAGCGTCGCAAGAACCGCAGCGGCGATGCAGGCGTAGACCACGAAGCCGGTGGCATAGGCGCCGGTGTACTGCTTCGAGAAGCCCATGACGTTGGGCAGGATGGAGCCGCCCAGCGCTCCGATCTCGCCGATCATCGATCCGACCACGGCAGTGGACAGCGGCCAGCGCAGCGGGACCAGCTGGAACAGCGCACCGTTGCCGGCGCCGAGGCAGGCGAAGCAGGCCATGAACAAGATCACGGTGATCGTCAGCGAGGGCGTCGTGGTCAGGCTGAGGAACATCGCGATGGCACCGACGAACACGACGCTCAGCGTGACGATGCCGCCGATCCGATCGGCCACGAACCCGCCGAGAACGCGGGTGGCGCTGCCCATGAAGGTCGCAAGCGTGGCATAGATGCCCGCCTGGATCTTGGTCATGCCGAACGAGGTGTAGAAGAACGTCGGCAGAAACACGCTGAGGCCGATGAAGCCGCCGAACGTGATGATGTAGACGAAGTTGAACATCCAGCCATCGGCCTGCCAGAGGCAGCGGATGTGCTCCAACACGCTCTGATGCTCGTTGTCCGGCGGCTCCTTGGCGAAGAACAGCATGACGGAGAACGGCAGCAGCATCATGAAGCCGGCGACCGCATAGGCGGTGTGATAGCCGTAGTGCGTCGCGATGACCGGCGCGAACAACGTGGCGAGCGCGGTGCCGCTGTTGCCGGCGCCCGCGATACCCATGGCGAGCCCCTTGTGCTCCGGCGGGAACCAGCCTGACCCGAGCGACAGCGCGACGCCGAAACTCGCGCCGGCGATCCCCAGGAGAACGCCCATCGCGAGCGCGCTGTTGTAGCTGTCGACGAAGAAGAAGCCGAACGCCATCGCGATCATGATGACGCTCATCTCGATGAGAGCCGCGTTCTTACGGCCGATGTACTGCGAGATGACGCCGAGCGGGAAACGCATCAACGCGCCCGCGAGGATCGGCAGCGAGATCATGAAGCCCGTCTGGGCGGGCTTGAGGTGGAAGGCCTCGGTCAGGAACGGCGCCATCGCGCCGTTCAGGACCCAAACGGCGAAGCAGAAGTCGAAGTAAAGGAACGAGGCGACCAGGGTCGGTGGATGCCCCGATTTCATGATTGTCTTGAAGCCGGCCATTGATCTTTCTCTCCATAGAACGCGCTGAGAACTGGTCGACGATTGATGGCGCGCTTTCCCGCTCGAGATGATTGGAGCGCGCACCGACCGTCCGGTCGTCGTGACACCATCGGTGCACGACCTCGAACAGAGTGCCGGCGGCTCCGTGATCTGGAGACGACGGCGAAACTCCCTCGCCCACGGCAGCGTGGACGATCCGCTCACGCGGCGAGGACGGTGGTGCGGCGCTGCACCGACCATAGCAGGGCATGTTTTGTGCCAACTGCACGGGCGACTTCGATGGGGACGAGGGATTGTCTGTGGCGTTGGCTTTCGCAACGGGTGACGCGTGACATCGGCTTTCATCGTCCTGGATGGCGCCTGCGCCGACGCGATCCAGGGCGATCTCGAAAGCGTCGGCTTCGAGGTCGTCGGCTCGTCGGGATTGCGGTCGATGGTCGAGGAGGTCGTGCGCTGCGCGCCCGACATCCTCGTTTGCTATGATTCTCATCCCAGCGATGCCCTTTTCGCGGGCACCGCAGCCTTGGGCAACGTATCGCCGCGTCCCGTCGTGGTCTTCACGACCGACCCCGACGCCGGGAAGATCGAACGGGCGACCGCCTCCAGCATCCACGCCTACGTCGTCAACGGCTACGGCCTGAACCGGCTGCGCTCGGTGATCCACGTGGCGCA
>CAZZWW010000318.1:0-3617 GCA_964657815.1 Vulcanimicrobiota bacterium
CGCTCTCGGCAACGGCATCCTCACCGTCGAGGACGAGGCCCAGGCCTTCGAGCGTGCCGATCCGGCTCGCGGCGACAAGGGCGGCGACGCCGCCCGCGCGGCGCTCGCGCTGTGGCGCATCAAGCAGCACAGGGATGCCGCCTGATGTCGGCCGGCTCGCAGCGGTCCGCCGCCCGTCTCGCCGCGGTGCAGGCGCTCTATCAGATGGACGTCACCGGCAAGACGCTGCCGGACATCTTCGCGGAATTCGAGTCGTACTGGATCGGTGGGGAGATCGAGGGCGAGCGCTACAACCCGGCCGAGCTCGCCTTCTTCCGCGACATCGTGAAGGGCGTGCTCGCCGACCAGAGGGTGCTCGACAACGCGGTCAACGACGCGCTGGTCTCGTCCTGGCCGCTGGCCCGGATCGACAGCGTCATGCGCGCGATCCTGCGTGCGGGCGCCTATGAGCTGAAGAAGCGCCGCGACGTGCCGGCCAAGGTGGTCATCAAGGAGTACGTCGACGTCGCCGGCGCCTTCTTCGGCCGCGACGAGAGCGGCATGATCAACGCCGTGCTGGACAGTCTCGGCCGCACCTACCGTGCCGACGAGCTGGAAGCGCGCCGGGCCTGACGCCGCCGCCAGCAGCAAGTGCGGCAGGCTTGATTGCGGCGGCCCCTTTGCGACTGACCATGACGATCATCGCACGACGTTGCAGGAAGCGGTGCAGCATCGAAGGTCGTCGAGACGACAAAGCGAATGCAGCTTTAGTCCGATCGCATTTGCGATCGATGCTCTTGTTTCTCTTGTGACTCTATCAGCTTGTATTTATCAAACCTGTTGGTTGGATGCGCTGGAGCATCCGCTCGTGAGAAGACAGGCGTACGAGTCATGAGAGCATTTTGTCTTGTTCTACTCATGTTATATCCCGGCAAGGTTTTTGCCGTAGAGATCGGACCCGTCACTCGCAATGCGGAGTTGGTAATTCAAAACGCGTATACAATTATGGACACCGTGGTATTGAAATTCGTCTATGAGGAAAACCGTAAAAAAATCCGTGACCAGTTCCAATGGGGTCACGACGGTGCCGCAATGATTTGTTCGGAGCTCGGTACGCTCGAAGACAACTATTGGACAATGATTCAAAGAGCAGAGACTGAAGTCGATTGGAGCAATACAGAAGATGTAACAACGTACAACACGCTGAAGAGTGACGGCGATGAGCTTCGCTTGGCGACCGATGCGTTTTGTGGTTTCAACACTAACGGTAATACAATCGTTCCAGCTGGCGTCCCTTCGAGCGCGATGATCACAATTTTGGTGAGGGAGCGCAATCACCTGCGTAGCGCGCTCACGTATAACTTTACAAAGCCTGATACAAGCAGACCGAAGTTTCAGTATTGGACAAAAAATAGTATGAATCTTGTCGAATATATAAAGAGAAAGTTCTTGTATACTCCTGAAAAGTCGTTTCAGCCCATCGACCACGCATCCGATCGGTCGCTAAATATATGCTATGAATTTGGCCGTCTCGCAACTTCGACCACGTTAGTTTGGGTTGCAAAGAAATATCTATACGAGGATCGAAAAATACCGAATATCGGATATTGCGAAGATCGCATCAACGATCTGCGTGAACACGCTCAACATATTCGCGAGGATTTCTGCTACGCTCACAACAACGGTATCGGTGTCACGGCCTTCACGATCGATCAGGGGTTGGTCGATACCTTGGACGCTTACAAGGCCGACATGCAGACAGTCCGAAATGGGTGCGCATTAAACTAGGTCTCTTGAAGCCAAGAGCTTTTATGATGTTTGCGCTGTGCGGGCGTCCGCGCGTCCCGCCGAAACGCTTGGCTCTTCATAAAAGCGGCTACGACACACGAGCCGGTTATGCTTGGTAGAGGTCGGCCGAGGGGAGCTGCGCTCGCCGCGCATGCTTCATCGCCCAGCCCCTCTTCGGCGAAGTCGAGCAGATCGCGGCCACCCGCGCCGATATCGCTGGAACTCGCCGCATGATACGGCGACAGGGCAGGGCACGGCATGGATTCGACGCCGCCTCGCGAAGGAGCGCATGGACAGAGCCCGCTACGCCGCCGATCCGCAGCGCAGCCTCGGCCGCCTCTACGCCGAGCCGCCGTCGCGCACGCGCTCGGAGTTCCAGCGCGACCGCGACCGCATCATCCATTCCACCGCCTTCCGCCGGCTGGCGCACAAGACCCAGGTCTTCGTGCCCCACGAGGGCGACCATTTCCGCACCCGGCTCACGCATTCGATCGAGGTCGGACAGCTCGCCCGCGCCGTCTCCCGCTCGCTGCGCCTCGACGAGGATCTCGCCGAGGCGATCGCACTCGCCCACGACCTCGGCCACACGCCGTTCGGGCATACCGGCGAGGAGGTGCTCGACGCGCTGATGGCCGGCTGCGGCGGGTTCGACCACAACGCCCAGACGCTGCGCGTCGTCACCAAGCTGGAACGCCGTTACGCCGCCTTCGACGGCCTGAACCTGGCCTACGAGACGCTCGAGGGGCTCGCCAAGCACAACGGCCCGCTGATCGGGCGCGACGGGACCCCGGTGCCGGCCTTCGCCGCGCGAGGCCTGCCCGGCATCTTCCGCGAGGTCGATGCCGAGCGCCCGCTCGGTCTCGACCGTCACGCCGCTGCGGAAGCCCAGGCGGCGGCGCTTGCCGACGACATCGCCTACAACGCCCACGACCTCGACGATGGCTTGCGCGCCGGACTGTTCACCTTGTCCGAATGCTGCGCCCTGCCGTTTCTGGCCATGCTGTTGGAGGAGATCGCCGAGCGCCATCCCGGTCTCGACGACAGCCGCACGATCCACGAGCTGACGCGCCGGCTCATCACGCGGCTCGTCGAGGACGTCATCGGCGAGGGCACCGAGCGACTCGCGGGGCTCGACAGCCTCGATGCAGTGCGCGAGGCGGGTCATGCGGTCATCGCCTTCTCGCGCCCGACGGAAGAGGCCGAGACGGAGATCAAGGCGTTCCTGTGGACGCACATGTACCGTCATCGCGATCTCGTCGTGATCCGCGAGCGGGCGGCGGGCGTTGTGCGCGACCTGTTCCTCAAGTTCCGCGAGACGCCGACGCTGATGCCCGAGGAATGGGCGGTGCGGGCGGCGATCCCCTTCGATCACAGCGGTCGCCGCGAGCGCTTGGTCTGCGACTACATCGCCGGCATGACGGACCGCTACGCGCTGGCCGAGCACCGCCGCCATTTCGAGGCGACGCCGGACCTGCGCTACGGCGTCAGGGCGTCGTGACCGGATCCAGACAAGGTCGACGAAGGGGATGTTTCAGTGCCGCGACTGCACGAACGCGCCGATGAGCTCGACGACCTGGGCGACGCGGAACGGCTTGGGCACGAAGCAGCGCGTCGCCGCGGTGAAAACCTCGCTGGGATAGCGGCGTCCCGAGGTCACGAGCACGCCGATCTCGGGCCATTGCGCCTCGATGCGCTGGGCCAGCGCGAAGCCGTCGATGGCGCCGGGCATCTCGACGTCGGTGAAGACGACGCGGATGTCGTCGTTGGTCTCGAGCAGGTGCAGCGCCTCGATGGCGTCGGCCGCCTCGAGCACGTCGAAGCCGGCGTCGATGAGCATGTCGGCATTGAAC
>CAZZWW010000319.1:0-3610 GCA_964657815.1 Vulcanimicrobiota bacterium
GCAGAAAATGGTCAAGAGCCGCCAGGAATCCCAGGAGATCTATGCCAAGGCGGGGCGCGAAGACCTCGCGACCCGAGAGGGCGAGGAGATCGCGATCATCTCGGAGTTTCTGCCGCAGCAGATGGGCGAGGGAGAGATGGCCACGGCAGTCGATGCGGCGATCGCCGGAATCGGCGCTGGAAGCATCAAGGACATGGGGAAGGTCGTGAGCGCGCTGAAAGCGGACTACGCCGGACGCATGGATTTCGCAAAGGCGAGCGCGATGGTGAAGTCGCGCCTCGCGCGTTGAAACAAACAGCCCCTTTTTCGGGGCGGTTTGTCGGCATCGACTCGATCAGCGCGCGGCGACCAGACGCCGCGACGGACGAACGGCCTCGGCCTCCGGCAACTCGTAGTTGGTCTGCAGCATCTCGATCGTGCTGCGCGCGGCGCGAAGAACGGTGTTGGGCACGCGAGGGCGAACCGCTGCCAACGTCCAGTTGGTCCCACCTTCCAAGGTCTCGCGCGGCTGGATCAGGATTTCGCTGACATGCTCGAAGCCCGGGCAGGACTTGAGACTGTCCAGGCAGATGCCCTGAAGCTGCGTGCTGTTACAGACCTTACGGATCATTATGTTCTCTCTCCTGACGAATAAGTCGTCGAACGAACGCTGTTAGCCGCGGCTCGCCGCCCATCCAACGAGGTATCCAATCGCGCCGGCCAGAAGCAGGGCCTCGACCGGTTGCTTGCGGACGCCGTGGGTCAAGCGCAGATGGCCACGTTGCACCACGCGCTCGCCGGCTGCCGAAATGTCCGAGAGGGTCGCCGGCATTTCGTTCAACGCATCGCGGCCACTCTGCAATCCCCTAGCGTAGAGGTCGCCACCGACATGGCCGACATCGTCGAGGTGATCTTTGGCCTGGTCGACAACCTTGGAAGAGGATTGCGCCACGGTGTCGGAAATCTCACCAGCCTTGTCAGTGGCACTCCCAGCAACAGACCGAATTTCATTTTTGATAGAGCTGGAAGCCATTGATTTGTCTCGCTCCTTCGATGTGCAAGCGTTTAACGCGAGGTTGAAAGTTCTGTTCCTCCAGCAGATCGGCTAAACGGCTCCGGCAACGCTTGCGCGAGATGGATCGAATGCTCAGCTTCTATGGTTCCGGCACCCGAGGCCCGATCGACGCGGGCGACGATCCTGCGAAGCTTCCCGAGCACGTCCATTGGATCGACGCTTTCGAGCCAACCGCTTCGGAGATGGCGTTCCTGCGCACCGCCATGGGCACCCGAGTGCCGACGCTAGACGACCTTGTCGAGATCGAGAGTTCGTCGCGCCTCTCGACGGAGGACGGCGCGCTGATCATGAGCCTGCCGGCGACGGCCCGGGACGAGGCCGGCTACCCGCGCTCGACGCCGGTCGGCTTCGTCGTGACGCCCAGGAGGGTCGCCACGATCCGGTTCGCGCACCTTCCATCCTTCGAAAATCTCGCAAAGCAGATCTGCGCCAAAGGCGAGTTGCTCGGTGGGGGCTACGGCGCCACCGTGACGATCCTCGAGATCATCATCGACCATATCGCCGACCTGCTCGAGCGCATCGGCGGTGACTTCGACGAGATGTCGCGCACCGTCTTCCAGACCGGCCTGCTCGGCGGCAAGGGCAAGCGGCCGACGAATGCCAACACGCGGCTCGCCCGCATGCTCAAGACGATCGGGCGCGACGGCGATCTCGTCTCCAAGGTGAGCGAGAGCATGCTCGGCCTCACCCGGATGGTAGGCTACATGATCAGCAAGGGCCAGGCCGAGATCACGCCAGAGCTGAAGGCCCGGCTTCAGACGGTGAGCGAGGACGCCAAGTCGCTGCACGAGTTCCAAGATCACCTGACCAACAAGAGCCAGTTCCTGCTCGATACGGTGCTGGGCCTCGCCAACATCGAGCAGAACAACGTGTTTCGGGTCCTGACGGTGGTTTCGGTGATCGGCATTCCCCCGACCTTCATCGCCTCGATGTACGGGATGAACTTCAAGTCGATCCCGGAATACGACTGGGCACACGGCTATGCCTACGGCCTCACCTTGATCTTCCTGTCGGCTTTCATCCCGGCCGTCTGGTTCAAGGTGAAAGGTTGGTGGTGACGCCCACCATATGAGCCTCGTGTCCATTCAGGAGAATGAGGCCCTTGCCCGAGCTGCCCGAGGTCGAGACCGTGCGCCGCGGTCTCGCGCCTGTCCTCGCCGGGGCGACGATCGCCGCCGTCGAGCAACGCCGCCCGGACCTGCGCTTCCCGTTCCCTCCGGGCTTCGCGGCACGAGTGACGGGGCGCCGCGTCGCCGCGCTGGAGCGCCGCGCCAAGTACCTCTGGGCGCGGCTCGACGACGGCATGGTGCTGGTGATGCATCTCGGGATGTCGGGCTCCTTCCGTATCGAGGCCGCGGAGGGTACGGCGATACCGGGCGCGTTCCACCTTCCGCGCGGCGCCCCCGGGCTGCACGACCATATCGTGCTGACGATGTCGACCGGCGCCCGCATCGTCTACAACGATCCTCGGCGCTTCGGCTTCATGCTGCTCGTCGCCGCCGACGCGCTGGCCTCGCACCCGCTGTTCGCCGGCATCGGCATCGAACCGCTCGGCCCGGATCTGGACGGCGCGCTGGTGGCGCGGCTCTTCGCCGGCCGCACGACGCCGCTGAAGGCCGCCTTGCTCGACCAGCGGCTGATCGCCGGTCTCGGCAACATCTACGTGTGCGAGGCGCTGCACCGCGCCGGCCTGTCGCCGCGCCGCGCCGCCGGTACGCTCGCAAGGCGTGACGGTACGGCCACGGCACGGGCGGCGAAGCTCGCGACGGCGATCAAGGAGGTGCTGCTCGAGGCCGTCGCCGCCGGCGGCTCGACGCTGCGCGACCATCGCCAGGCCGACGGAAAGATGGGCTACTTCCAGCACAGCTTCCGTGTCTACGACCGCGAGGACGATCCCTGCCCGAAGATCGTCTGTCCCGGCGTGGTCCGGCGAATCGTGCAGAACGGCCGTTCGACCTTCTTCTGCCCGACCTGCCAGAAGTAGGCCGGCCGGACAGATCTCGTTCGGATCGAATGCGCTGCTCGCCTGTTCTCCGCACCCCAGGAGATTCCGCATGGCCGACGACAAGCTCGCGCAGAAGCGCAACACCGGACCCGAGCCGATGCGCGCCGCGCCCAACCACGACCGCGAGAAGACCTACGACGCCCCCAACGCGCCGAAGGAGGTCGTGGCCGAGAACCAGCAGCTCGTCGAGAAGACCGCCGAGGACAAGGTCGAGAGCGACATGGGCGGCGCGGTCGACGAGGTGAAGAAGCGGCTGTAGGCGCTGGCGCACTCGATGTTCGTCATTCCGAGGCGGCGTAGCCGAACCCGGAACCGGTGAGCGTCACTGTCCGCGTCGAAGCACACCGGTTCCGGATCTCCGCTTCGCTTCGTCCGAAATGACATAGAGGGTCACAGCACCACGACCCGCGTGCCTTCCTTGACCCGACCGTAGAGGTCGATCGCGTCCTGGTTGATCAGGCGGATGCAGCCGGACGAGGCATTGGTGCCGATCGAATGCGGCTCCAGCGTGCCGTGGATGCGGAAGTACGTGTCCTTGTTGCCCTGCCACA
>CAZZWW010000320.1:0-3586 GCA_964657815.1 Vulcanimicrobiota bacterium
GCGCGCCATCCGCCCGATGCTGCCGACGGCGGCGGAGTTCCCCTACACGATCCGCATCGTGTCGGAGATCACCGAGTCGAACGGCTCGTCCTCCATGGCCACGGTCTGCGGCGCCTCGCTCGCGCTGATGGACGCCGGCGTGCCGCTGAAGCGTCCGACGGCGGGCATCGCCATGGGCCTGATCCTGGAAGGCGAGCGCCACGCGGTGCTCTCCGACATTCTGGGCGACGAGGATCACCTCGGCGACATGGACTTCAAGGTGGCCGGCACGGAGGAGGGCATCACCTCGCTCCAGATGGACATCAAGATCGCCGGCATCACCGAGGAGATCATGCGCGTCGCCCTGGCTCAGGCCAAGGACGGGCGCATCCACATCCTCGGCGAGATGTCGAAGGCCCTGACCGGTGCCCGCGCCGAGCTGGGCGAGTTCGCCCCGCGCATCGAGACGCTGAAGATTCCCACCGACAAGATCCGCGAAGTGATCGGCACCGGCGGCAAGGTCATCCGCGAGATCGTCGAGAAGACCGGCGCCAAGGTGAACATCGAGGACGACGGCACCGTGAAGGTCGCCTCCAGCGACGGCAACGCCATCAAGGCGGCCATCGCCTGGATCAAGTCGATCGCCACCGATCCCGAGGTCGGCCTGATCTACGAGGGCACGGTGGTCAAGGTCGTCGATTTCGGCGCCTTCGTGAATTTCTACGGCTCCAAGGACGGTCTGGTCCACGTCTCCCAGCTCGCCAAGGGTCGCGTGAACAAGCCTTCGGACGTCGTCAAGGACGGCCAGAAGGTGAAGGTCAAGCTGATGGGCTTCGACGACCGCGGCAAAGTGCGGCTCTCGATGAGGGTCGTCGACCAGGAGACTGGCGAGGACCTCGAGGGGAAAGAGCAGGCGGCAGAGTAAATCACTCTCGCTCGATAAGGAGGGTGCTCGATCGGCACTCTCCTCCGGCTCGACGATCCCGCACCTGGACCGCACCTGAAATTAAGACCGATCCCCACGGGTTGGATCGGCGTGATCGGCTGGCTCGTCGCCTCTCGATGTCGCACGCTCGGGTCGTCACCTCGCAACCGAAGCTGTCGATATGAAACCGTGTCGGGGGAAGCACGCGACGGGCTCGTTTGCGAGTCAGGTCCGAACGACAGCTTGCCCGCAACCATCTTGATTGCTTGAAGCACCCTCTGCCGAGAAAGGGCAGCGGGGGAACGAGCTTAGATGTTGTGGCAACAGACCTATAACCCGCTCGGGAGCGCGTTGCTGTCGACGCTGGTGGCGGCGATCCCGATCGTCGTGCTGCTCGGCCTGATCGCGGCCGGCAAGATCCAGGCCCACATCGCCGCCATCCTCGCGCTCGTCGCCGCGTTCGCGGTCGTCGTGCTGGTGTTCGGCATGCCGGTCGACAAGGCGGCCAAGGCGACCGTGTTCGGAATCGCCACGGGCCTGTTCCCGATCGGCTGGATCATCCTCAACGTCATCTTCCTCTACCGTCTCACGGTGGAGAACGGCTCCTTCGCCGTGCTGCAGGGCTCGATCGGCGGCATCACCGCGGACCGCCGGCTGCAGGTGCTGCTAGTGGCCTTCGCCTTCGGCGCCTTCTTCGAGGGCGCGGCCGGCTTCGGCACGCCGGTAGCGGTCACCGGCGCCATCCTCATCGGGCTCGGCTTCTCGCCGCTCGCCGCCTCCGGCCTGTCGCTCATCGCCAACACCGCGCCGGTCGCTTACGGCGCGCTCGGCACGCCCATCGTGGTGCTGGGTCAGACCACGGGCATCAGCGACATCACGCTCGGCGCCATGGTCGGGAGGCAGCTGCCGTTCTTCTCGCTGCTGGTGCCGTTCTGGGTGATCTGGGCTTTCGTCGGCTTCCGCCCGATGCTGCAGATCTGGCCGGCGATCCTGGTCACCGGGCTCTCCTTCGCAATCGCGCAGTTCCTGGTCTCGAACTATCACGGCCCCTGGCTCGTCGACGTCGTCGCCGCCCTGGTGTCGATGGCCTGCCTCTATTTCTTCTTGAAGGTGTGGCAGCCGAAGGAGATTTGGACCAGCGCCGCCCTCGGCGCCGGCGCCAACGACACCAGCGCCGCGGGCTATACCGGCGGCGCCGGCCAGCGCACCGGAGGCGACCGCGCCAACAATGCGTCGGGCCACGAGGTGCCGAGCGAGGCCGACATCCTCGCCGCGCCGCACGGCGACATCAGCATCACGCAGGCCTGGCTGCCCTGGATCATCCTCTGCGTCACCGTCTTCGTCTGGGGAACGGATACCTTCAAGAAGGCCGTCAACGCGCTGTGGCTGCCGCAATACACCGTGCCCGGCCTCGACAAGCTGATCCAGAAGATGCCGCCGGCCGTGCCCAAGCCGACGCTCGAGGCGGCGGTCTACAAGTTCAACATCCTGTCGATGACCGGCACCGGCATCCTCGTCGCCGCGATCATCGCCGGCCTCGTCATCGGCTACAATCCGGTGTCGCTGGCGCGCGCCTACGGCCGCACGCTGCGGCTGGTGTCGAAGTCGCTGATCACCATCGCCGCCATGCTCGGGCTCGGCACGCTGACGCGCTATTCTGGCCTCGACGCGACGCTCGGCCTCGCCTTCGCTCAGACCGGCGTGGTCTACCCCTTCTTCGCCGCGCTGCTCGGCTGGCTCGGCGTGGCCCTGACGGGGTCGGACACGGCCTCCAACGTGCTGTTCGGGGGGCTGCAGACGGTGACGGCGAACCAGCTGGGCCTGTCACCGATCCTGATGGCGGCGTCGAACTCGTCCGGCGGCGTGATGGGCAAGATGATCGACGCGCAATCCATCGTGGTGGCCTCCACCGCCACCAACTGGTTCGGGCACGAGGGCACCATCCTGCGCTTCGTGTTCAAGCACTCGATCGCGCTGGCTTGCCTCGTCGGCGTGCTGGTGATGCTGCAGGCCTACGTCGCGCCGTTCACGCAGATGGTGATCGCGAAGTAGGGGTCGGCTGGATTAATGTCGGAAAGCCGCGGGATCAGCCCCGCGGCTTTCGCGTTCGATGTCCATGAACATCTATCGCTGGCTCTTCGAAGACCGCCGTACCGGCCGCATCGTGGTCGGGCAATCGCCCAACCTTCTGATGCTTCTGTTCCTCGCCGCCACGGCCTCGCGGATGGTCGAGGGCCGGCGCGGGGGCGTCGGCAAGGCGATCCGCGGCGTGCAGGCGGGCAGCCTCTTTCTGTGGGCGCTCGACGAGGCGCTGCGCGGAGTGAACCCGGCCCGCCGCATCGGCGGGGCGGCCTTGGTCGCCGCGGTGCCGTTCCGACGCATGCTCCGTTGAGCGGCGTCGCCCTGCCCAACGGCTGCCGCGTTACCCACGGCAGCGGTGCCGCGGTGAAGACGCCCTTCGCCGACATGCCGCTGACCATGCACGAGTTGTCGGCCGGCGGCGCCACGGCCGGCGCACCACCAGTCGGGGCGGCCGGTGCCGGATCACCCGGCTTGACGCTGGTCGCCGGCGGTGTCGCGGGCATCGGAGCGGCCGGTGCCGGATTGGTCGGCGTCGCGTTGGCGGCGTGTTTGATTCCCCGCAGCAGGTCCTCGGCGGCGATGAGCTGATTGTCCTTGGCC
>CAZZWW010000321.1:0-3573 GCA_964657815.1 Vulcanimicrobiota bacterium
GCGAGGCGGCGCGCGATGACGCGCGCCGCCTGCGCGATCTCCTGGCGCCCACCGTAGTTGAACGCGACCACGAGGGTCAGGCCCTTGTTGAGCCGGGTCAGCGTCTCGGCCTCCTCGAGCAGGCCGCGGATGTCCGGTTGCAGATTGTCGCGGCAGCCGATGACGCGGACCCGCACGCCGGCATCGTGGAGGTCCACGAGATCCTTGCGGATGAAGCGCTTCAGCAGACCCATGAGATCGCGGACCTCGTCGAGCGGACGGCTCCAATTCTCGGCGGAGAAGGAATAGACGGTGAGCACGTCGAGCCCGAGCTCGATGGCCGTGCGCACGGAATCGCGCAACGCCTCGAGCCCGCGCCGATGTCCCTCGATCCGCGGCAGACCGCGCGCGGCCGCCCAACGGCCGTTGCCGTCCATGATCAGGCCGACGTGGGACGGCACGCCGGGCGCACGGGAAGCGCGTACCGCTTGAGTCTCCTCGGCTGGAAGTGGCATCGACATTCCCGTAGCGATCAGACCCCTCTATGACACACGCGCGTTCGTTCGTCGTCCGGCCGGCGCTCAGACCTGCATGATCTCCTGCTCCTTCTGCGCCAGCGTCGTGTCGATCTCGGACACGAACTGATCGGTGACCTTCTGGACGTCGCCCTCGAGACGCTTCTCGTCGTCCTCGCTGATGTCCTTGTCCTTGAGCAGCTTCTTCAGGGTATCGATCCCGTCGCGGCGGACGTGGCGGACGGCGATGCGCGCATCCTCCGTGTACTTGTGCGCCACCTTGACCATCTCCTTGCGGCGCTGCTCGTTCAGCTCGGGGATGCGGATGCGCAGGGTCGTTCCCTCGGTCGTGGGCGAGAGGCCGAGGTTGGAATTGCGGATGGCCTTCTCCACCGCGCCGACCATGCTCTTGTCCCAGACCTGGACGGAGAGCATGCGCGGCTCGGGCACGCTCAGCGTCGCCACCGTGTTGATCGGCATCTTCTGCCCGTAGGCCTCGACCTCGACCGGCTCCAGCAGGCTCGTCGTGGCCCGGCCGGTGCGCAGGCCGCCGAGCTCCTGCTTGTGGCTCGTCACGGCGCCGGTCATGCGCCTTTTGAGGTCGGCCATATCGAACAAGTCGGACATCGGTGCGGAAACCTCGGCGAAGACGATTCAAGGGGACTGGCCGGCCGTCAGGGACTTACCAGCGTCGCCTTGGCCCGGCCCTCGAGCGCCGCGCAGATGGCGCCCTTCGGCTGGATGGAGAAGACGATTATCGGAATGCGGTTCTCGCGGGCAAGCGCGAAAGCCGCCGTGTCCATGACCGCCAGGTTGCGGGCGATCGCCTCGTCGTGCGTCAGCGTGTCGTAGCGCGTCGCCGTGGGGTCGCGCTTGGGATCGGCGGAGTAGACGCCGTCGACTTGCGTCGCCTTGAGGATGGCGTCGGCCGAGAGCTCGGCGCCGCGCAGCACCGCGCCGGTGTCGGTGGTGAAGAAGGGATTGCCCGTGCCGCCGGCCAGGATCACGACGCGATGCTTGCCGAGATGGTGCAGGGCGGCCTGACGCGAGTAAGGTTCGCAAAGCGAGGGCATCGGCACCGCGGAGAGCACGCGCGCCGACTGCCCCGCCTTCTCCACCGCGAATTCGATGGCGAGCGCGTTCATGACCGTCGCCAGCATGCCGATCGAATCGGCACGGGCACGCTCGATGCCGGAATCGGCCCCTTTGATGCCGCGGAAGAAGTTGCCGCCGCCGACCACCACGGCCACCTCGATGCCGAGCCGGGCGGCGTTGGCAAGGTCGAGCGCGATCGTGTGGAGGACGCCAGGATCCAGTCCGTGGCTGCCGGCGCCCTGGAGCGCCTCGCCCGAGAGCTTGACGACGACGCGCCTCCACCTCGGGTTGGTTCCGCCGTCCGCCATGCCACCCTCGTTCGCCGTGCCACGGCTTAGGCGGTTCGCGCGACGCTTTCAACGGTGCGGGCCGAACCTCGACCTTGGCCCGTTCGGCCGAACGTTCGCGGGAACCTCACAAAAACCATGGCCGTTGCCGAACAAAAATGCGATTGATCGTCAAATGCCTGCACCTTAGATGGCCGCAACGCCACCGCGCCGTCGCGCGCCCGCAGGCAAGATTTACCTCGGGAGGAAGGACCTTCACATGAGCACCAGCACGCGCAAGCCCGGACGACATTTTCTCCAGATCCCCGGCCCCACGCCGATCCCGGATCGCGTCCTGCGCGCCATGGACTACCAGGTCCTCGACCACCGCGGCCCGAAGTTCCAGGAACTCGCCCTTCGCGTGATCGAGAAGACCAAGACGATCTTCAAGACCAAGCAGAACCTGATCATCTTCCCCGCCTCCGGCTCGGGCGCGTGGGAAGCCGGGATGACCAACACGCTGAACCCCGGCGACAAGGTCCTGATGTTCGAGACCGGACAGTTCTCCACGCTGTGGGAGCAGCTCGCCCAGCGCCTCGGCTTCAAGACGGACTTCATTCCGGGTGACTGGCGCACCGGCGTCGACCCGCAGAAGATCGCCGAGAAGCTCGCCGCCGACAAGAACCATGAGATCAAGGCGGTCTGCGTCGTCCATCACGAGACCTCCGGCGGCCTGCTGTCCGACCTCAAGGCGATCCGCAAGGTGATCGACGACGCCAAGCATCCGGCGCTCTACATGGTCGACACCGTGTCCGGCCTCGGCTCCGCCGACCTGCGCTTCGACGAGTGGGGACTCGACGTCGTCGTGGCCGGTTCGCAGAAGGGCTTGATGCTGCCGCCGGGCCTCGCCTTCAACGCGGTCAGCGCCAAGGCGCTCGAAGCTTCGAAGAAATCGACGTTCCCGCGCGGTTACTGGCGCTGGGACGACATGCTGAACGCCAACAAGAACGGGTTCTTCCCCTACACCCCTGCCACGCAGATCCTCTACGGCCTCGACGTCGCCGTCGACTGCATGCACGAGGAAGGGCTCGAGAACATCTTCGCGCGCCACCATCGCCACGGCGAGGCCACCCGCGCCGCCGTCAAGGCGTGGGGCATGGAGAACCTCGCCAAGGAGCCGTACATCTCGCCGGTCATGACCGCCGTCATGATGCCCGGCGGCAAGGGCGGCGATGCCTATCGCAAGATCGTGCTCGACCAGTTCGACATGTCGCTCGGTGCCGGCCTCAACAAGATCGCCGACAAGATCTTCCGCATCGGCCATCTCGGCGATACCAACGACCTCACCATCATGGGTGCGCTCTCCGGCGTCGAGATGGCTTTCGAGCTCGCCGGTGTCCCCTACAAGAAGGGTGGCGTCCAGGCGGCGCTCGACGTCATCACCGCCCATCACTCGGCCAAGCAGCCGGTGGCCCAGGCCGCCGAGTAAACGGCTCAAACACCTGCTTCAGACGAAAGCCCCGGTCTCGCGACCGGGGCTTTTTCGTGCGCTGTCGGATCGGTCCGACGTGATGCCGAAGGACCTTATCTGAGCCAAGGCACTACTTCGCACCCGGATCCTTCTTCGGCGGCAAGCGGGCTGGCGGAGGGCGACGCTGCCTTCGTGATCCCGTACGTGTCGTGCGGACGCTGCAATGCCTGCCGGGCCGGCAAGACCA
>CAZZWW010000322.1:0-3546 GCA_964657815.1 Vulcanimicrobiota bacterium
AGCCGGCCCCGCCGCCGACGGCGCGCTCGTCATCTTCCCCGAGGATCCGCGCACACGCCCCGCCGCGGCCGACGTGCTGCACCGCCTCCAGGCCCGCGGCATCGAGCCGGACTTCCCGGTGTTCTACGCCTATGCCGCGGTGCAGGTCATGGCGCAGGCAACGACGGCAGCCGGCTCGGTCGAGCCTGGCAAGGTCGCCGCCGCGATGCACGAGGGGCGCACGTTCGCCACCGTGCTGGGCGACCTAGAGTTCGACGCCAAGGGCGATCTCACGACGCCGGACTTCACGGTCTACGTCTGGCATCGCGGCGCCTCGGGACGCATGGCCATCGACGAGCAGGCGCGCTCGTGACGATCGTCGCGCCGACCGCAACGAGTTCTTATGGCTCCGGCCCTATCCTGAGAGGGCCATGGCCACGCCGAAGCTGACGATCCCGCCGGAGCCGCGGCGCGCATGAAGGTGCTGGCCGCCTTCTTCCTCAACGTCGCCTTCAACTTCGTCGTCGGCCTGCTCGTGGCGAAGTTCCTGGGGCCGGAGGAATACGGCCGCTTCGCGCTGGCGCTCGCCACCGCCGTCGCGGTGCAGACCGCCTTCCTCGACTGGCTGCGGCTCGGCGCGACACGCTTCTACTCCGAGCGCTCGCGCGGCGAGAACCCGGGGCTGCGGGCCACGCTCGATGTCGCCTTCGCGCTCATCACCGTCGGCATGGCGGTCGGCACGACCCTGCTGTTCCTCACCGGCGTCAAGTTCCCGCTGTCGCACGGCATGATCGCGCTGGCGCTCGGCGCCGCCGTCGCCAACGGCCTGTTCGACTTCAACACCGCGCTGGTGCGCGCCCGCTTCCACGACGGGCTCTACGTCAAACTGGTCATCGTCAAGAACCTCTTCGCCCTGGCGCTGACCGGCGGCGGCGCGTTCTGGTTCGGCTCGGCGCGCATGGCGCTGATCGGCGGCGTCATCTCGCTCGCCGGATCGGTGGTCTGCGCCCGCGCCGCGCTCAGCGACCCCGGCGCCGAGGCGCATCTGGCGCGCCGCTCGGTCGCCTCCTCGCTGCTGCGCTACGCCATGCCGATCGTCGCCGCCAACCTGCTCTACCTCTGCATCCCGCTCGCCAATCGCGCCCTGATCACGATCTACTACGGCTTCGCCGAGACCGGGCAGTTCTCGCTGGCCTGGGACATCGGCTCAAAGGCGGTGCAGGCGATCGGCTCGACGGCGGACGTGCTCTTGTTCCAGATCGCGGTTCGCGCCCACGATCGCCACGGCCACGAGGGCGCGCGCCAGCGCATCGCCGACAACATGGCCATCGTCATCGCCGTGCTGTTGCCGGCCTGCGCCGGCATCTGGCTGGTGCTGCCCTCGATGCAGGCCCTGATCGTGCCGCAGCAGTACCGCGGGCCGTTCGCCGACCTGCTGACGCTGATGATGCCGGGCCTGTTCTGTTTCTCCATGATCCTCTACGCGATCAACCCGATCTTCCAGATCGCCAAGCGCACCGCGCCGCTCATCGCCGCCGCCGCCGTGGCGCTCGGCGCCGATCCGCTCATCCTCTTCCTGATGCCGCACGACGGCGATGCCTCGCGGCTCGCCATCGCGCAGTCCGGCGCCTTCGCGCTGGCTCTCGCGACCCTGATCGCGCTGGCCTGCCGCTCGCGGCCGGCCTGGCCGCGCGCCCGCGACCTCGTCGGCACCGTGCTGGCGACGACCTGCATGGCGCTGGTGTTGCTTCCGTTGCGCGCCCAGCCGCCGAGCTTCGTGCTGTTGATGGCGCAGGTCGTCGCCGGCGTGGTGGTCTACGGCGGCCTGGTGGCGCTGTTCGACATCGCCGCGATCCGCACGATCCTGAGCGAGCGGCTGCGGCCCGCGATGGCGCGATTTCGGCCGGGGTGATCACTCGTCCGGCGTGTCGAAGCGCCGGATCCGCGCGACTTTGACTCTGCGGGAGCCGAACGCGGCCCGGTCTCGCGGAGAGCCGGCCCCGCTTCATCGCGGAGAGGATTGGATCGCGGAACCTAGGCGTTCTGCGGCTTCGGCAACCGAGCGAGGTCGTCCGTCCCAGCGGCGAAGCTCTTGCTCGAAACAGCCGTTCGTCACGGCTTTCGCACGCCTTCCTCCCGTCGGTCGGCGATTGGCCGCCTATGTACTCAAGTCCAATCCTCAGCCGCCTTTTTACGCATGCATCGGGGCCTCGATCGGCTTAGGGTGCCTCCTCGAACGCGTCGCCCGGAGAGTGCGACCGTCCGACGGCCCTCCGCCGAGAAGGGCACGGCAAAACCCGAGGAGACACTCAATGAACAAGCCGGAATTCCTAGGCCAGAACCAGGCGCTGAAGCCGCCTTTCCAGTCGCGCTACGGCAACTACATCGGCGGCAAGTTCCTCGATCCGGTCGCCGGCCGATACTTCGAGAACACCTCGCCGATCACCGGCCACGTCATCTGCGAGATCGCCCGCTCCGACGCCGCCGACGTCGACAAGGCGCTCGACGCCGCCCATGCCGCGAAGGACGCCTGGGGCCGCACCTCGCCCGCGTTCCGCGCCGGCGTGCTCAACAAGATCGCCGACCGCATGGAGGAGAACCTCGACCTCATCGCGCTCGCCGAGACCTGGGACAACGGCAAACCGATCCGCGAGACGACCCACGCCGACATCCCGCTGGCGATCGACCATTTCCGCTACTTCGCCGGCTGCATCCGCGCCCAGGAAGGCGGTATCTCCGAGATCGACCACGACACCGTCGCCTACCACTTCCACGAGCCTCTCGGCGTGGTCGGGCAGATCATTCCCTGGAACTTCCCGATCCTCATGGCGGTGTGGAAGCTGGCCCCCGCCCTCGCCGCCGGTAACTGCGTCGTGCTGAAGCCGGCCGAGCAGACCCCGGCCTCGATCCTGGTCTTGATGGAGCTGATCGGCGATCTGATCCCGGCCGGCGTGCTCAACGTCGTGAACGGCTTCGGCCTGGAGTGCGGCAAGCCGCTCGCCTCCTCGAACCGCATCGCCAAGATCGCCTTCACCGGCGAGACGACGACCGGCCGCCTCATCATGCAGTACGCCTCGCAGAACCTGATCCCGGTGACTCTGGAGCTCGGCGGCAAGTCGCCGAACATCTTCTTCAAGGATGTGGCGGACGAGGACGACGACTTCTTCGACAAGGCGCTCGAGGGCTTCACGATGTTCGCCCTCAACCAGGGCGAGGTCTGCACCTGTCCCAGCCGCGCGCTGGTGCACGAGTCGATCTACGATCGCTTCATCGAACGCGCCATCAAGCGGGTCGAGGCGATCACGCAAGGCTCGCCGCTCGACCCTTCGACGATGATCGGCGCCCAGGCCTCGTCCGAGCAGATGGAGAAGATCCTCCAGTACATCGACATCGGCAAGCAGGAGGGCGCCAAGGTGCTCACCGGCGGCGAACGCAACGTCAAGACCGGCGAACTGGCCGAGGGCTTCTACGTGCAGCCCACGGTGTTCCAGGGCCACAACAAGATGCGCATCTTCCAGGAGGAGATCTTCGGGCCGGTGCTCTCGGTCACGACCTTCAAGGACGACG
>CAZZWW010000323.1:0-3545 GCA_964657815.1 Vulcanimicrobiota bacterium
GACTGGGTGGCGCCACGGAACGGACCGAAGTGACGATGTCCTTCGGCGACAACCGCCTGACGTCGTTGATGCTCGGGCAATACGATCAGAACGTCGCCAAGCTCGAACGGCGCCTCAACGATGCTCTTGCCAACCGAACGAACCCTCTCTTCCTGCGAGGAATCTCCGGCTGGGACGAATGGTTCATGGGAGCCGAAGGCATGGCGCACGCGCTGCGGGAGATCTTTGGCCGCTTTTTTGAAAATCGATTCAGCGTTTTGGAAATCGGGGACGATCTCTTTGTCACTCGTCTTGCCCAGTGGGAATGGGACGAGGCGGTTCGAGCTAGCCGAGCCATGCTTCGAGACGCGGTGGGCGAAGGACTCGACGAGGAACAGGCGCGCTCGATCGTCTCGAGCCTCCTGACGGGGGCAGGGGAAGAACTCGCCGACGAGCTTTTCGATCAAGCGACCGAGGGGGCAATTTGGATCCAGACCGCGGGACATTCCAAAACTCTGCGCGGCTTCGTAAGCGGCTAGCCACGCCATATTGACGCGCCGAGTTTGATCGCGGTATCAGCGGGGCGGTGACCAGCGGTGCGGCAGTAGCTCGTCGATGCGGTGGTTCGGATGCAGCGGCAAGCGCTCCAGCACGTCCTTGAGGTAGGCCCATGGGTCGTGGCCGTGGAGCTTGGCCGAGTGCACCAGGCTCATGACGATCGCAGCGCGTTGGCCGGCGAGTTCGCTGCCGGCGAAGAGCCATGCCTTCCTGCCCATGGCCCAGGGACGGATGAGGTTCTCACAGTGGTTGTTGTCTACCGCTACCTCACCGTCCTCTAGGAAGCGGCCGAGCGCCTTCCATCGGTTGAGGCTGTAGTCGAGTGCCGCGGCCGCGCCTCCACCGTCCGGCACCTTGCGGCGCTCGACGACCATCCACGCGTGCAGGGCGTTCCAGAGCGGCCGGCTGCGAGCGTGGCGCGCTGCCAGGCGCTCCTCCGGTGCGAGCGCCGCGATCGTAAGCGGCTAGCCACGCCATATTGACGCGCCGAGTTTGATCGCGGTATCAGCGGGGCGGTGACCAGCGGTGCGGCAGTAGCTCGTCGATGCGGTGGTTCGGATGCAGCGGCAAGCGCTCCAGCACGTCCTTGAGGTAGGCCCATGGGTCGTGGCCGTGGAGCTTGGCCGAGTGCACCAGGCTCATGACGATCGCAGCGCGTTGGCCGGCGAGTTCGCTGCCGGCGAAGAGCCATGCCTTCCTGCCCATGGCCCAGGGACGGATGAGGTTCTCACAGTGGTTGTTGTCTACCGCTACCTCACCGTCCTCTAGGAAGCGGCCGAGCGCCTTCCATCGGTTGAGGCTGTAGTCGAGTGCCGCGGCCGCGCCTCCACCGTCCGGCACCTTGCGGCGCTCGACGACCATCCACGCGTGCAGGGCGTTCCAGAGCGGCCGGCTGCGAGCGTGGCGCGCTGCCAGGCGCTCCTCCGGTGCGAGCGCCGCGATCTCCCGCTCGATGCGGTAGAGCTCGGCGATGCGCTGCAGCGCCGGCGTGGCGACCGCGCTCGTGCTCGACTTCAGCAGCTCGTCGAACCGGCGGCGCGCATGCGCGAGGCACCCCGCCTCGATGCGATCCTCGAGCTTGAAGACGACGTCGTACGCGCCGTAGTCGTCGCAGACGAGCGTGCCGCCCCACTTGCCGAGGAATGCGACCGGGTGGCGCGCCGCCCGGCTGATGCAGAAGTCGTAGACGACGCCCGGCACCGGGTCGAAGGCGCCTCGCGCGTAGGCCCACACGTAGGCCTTCCTCGTCTTGCCCGCCCCCGGATCGAGCAGCCGCACCGGCGTCTCGTCGGCGTGCAGTACGCGGGCGTCGAGGATGAACGCACGGTGCGCGTCGAAGAGCGGCGTGAGCGCAGCCCCGCCCGCGCCGCTCCAGCTTGCCAGCGTCGAGCGCGGTGTCACGACGCCTGAGCGCGCGTTGATCTGCTCCAGCCGGTAGTACGGCAGGTGATCGACGAAGTGGCCGACCAGGGTGTAGGCCACCAGGCCCGCGGTCGGCATGCCCTTGTCGACGATCTGCGGATCGACCGGCTCCTGCACCAGCCGGCCTTCGCCCTTGCCCGCGCAGCAACGACACGCCCACTTCCCGCGGATGTGTCGATGCACGAAGAACTCGGCCGGAATCACGTCGAGCCGCTCGCTCACGTCCTCGCCGACGCGGGTCATCGCCTGGCCGCAGCCGCAGGTCGTGTCGGCCGGCTCGTGATGGTGGTCGACCCGGCGAAGGTGATCGGGCAGGGGTTTGCGGCGTGGCTGCGTCTTCGGCAAAGCCCCCGACGCCGCGGCAGCGTCGCTCTCGGCCTTGCTCTGCTCCTGCAGCGCAGCAAGCTGCGCGGCGAGGTCCGCCTCGTCCTCGGCGGCGGTCGTCTCGAACATCTGGCGCTGCTCGACGTTCATTCGCTCGGTGCGAGCTCCGAACTTCCAGGCCTTCAGTCGCGCCAGCTCGAAGGTGATCTTCTCGAGGCGGGCGTCCTTGAAGCGGATGATCTGCGCGTCGCGCTCGGCCTGCTCGCCCCGCAACTTCAGCTCGGCCAGCATGCGCACGGCGAGCTCGGCGACGTCGGCCGAGTCGAGACTACGGAGGTCTTCGGCGCTGAGCGTGGAGAGGTCGACCATGCGAAGACCGATTGTCCCGGCGCCGCCAGCGCTCCGCATCGGCATATCCTCGAATTGCTCGAGGACGCCACCTCACCGCGTCACACGTAGGCGATGCGCTGCATCTCCTCCAGCCGGGCCCACGGCAGGCCAACGACGAGCGCGTCGAACTGCGCCCGTGTCAGCGAGAGGCCGGGGTCCGCCGTGCGCGCAGCCCAGAGGAAGCGGCCCTGGTGAAGTTGGCGACCAGCACACCAGACGCCAAAGCCGTCGGCGACCAACAGCTTGATCCGCGTGCCGCGGACGTTGACGAAGAGGTAGCCGTGATGCGCTCGCGCTGCGCCGAACACGGCCACGACCTGGGCGAGAAGACGGGCTGGACCAGCCCGCATGTCCATGGGCTCGGTGGCGAGCCACATGGCATCGATGCGGATCATCGGAGCAGCTCGCGCAGCCAGGCGGCGCACTCGGCAGCCGCTGTCGTGGGCCAGGTCACGTTGACGGCCGTCGCGCCGCGGCGCAGCTCGATGCGGATCTCGGGCGCAACGGAACTGGGCGGCATCGGCACCTCGATGAACGGCGGCGGCAGGGCCAGCGTCGGCTTCGCCGTATCGGCCGCCACGCGAGATCGATCGACGGGCTGCCGACGGTCGCTGGCGGTAGCATCGATCATCCAGCGCCGCGCCAAGTTGGCGTTGACGCCGTGCGCCATCGAAACCGCCGCGATGGAGACCCCTGGCTGGCTGCAGGCAGCAACCACCTGCGCCTTGAACTCGTCGCTGTGCTTGCGACGACGACGACCCACGACGGCGACGGGTTCGACAAAAGTATCCACGAGTCCACGGAGGAGTTAAGTGGATTGGAGGCTCCTATGTCGCCCAGAGACGATCAAGATGGGGTGACTAGCCGCTTAC
>CAZZWW010000324.1:0-3536 GCA_964657815.1 Vulcanimicrobiota bacterium
GCCGGCGGTCGAGACGGTCTCCGTCGCGGCATGGGCGGCAGAGAGGGGCATGGCGAGCAAGGCCGCCGCCGCGGCGAGCTTGGAAATGGTCTTCATGGTCGTTCGCTCCTTCGCGGGGCTGGCCCGCTCAGAGAAGATCGATCGCGGTCGCCCAAGGTCAACGCGGCCCGTTGACAGACGCGGCCAATGCGCTCATCAGTCGTCGCTCACGTTATAATGTATCGAGGTCACTTGATGCGCCATCTCGCCCGTGCCGTCACCCTCGCCGCCCTCATCGCGGCTCCGGTCTCGGCTTTCGCTGCGCCGACAACGAAGATCGTCGCCGCGGAGAACTTCTACGGCGACGTCGCCCGCCAGATCGGCGGCAGCCATGTCGAGGTGACGAGCATCCTTGCCAACCCCGATGACGACCCGCACCTTTTCGAAACCAGCCCCTCGACCGCCAAGGCGATCGAGGGCGCGGCCATCGTGATCTACAACGGTGCCGACTACGACCCGTGGATGGACAAGCTGCTCTCGGCCTCGAAGCAGGCCGACCGCGCTACGGTCGTCGCGGCCCGGCTTGTCGGTGCCAAGAGCGGCGACAACCCGCACCTGTGGTACGAGCCCAAGACCCTGCCGGCGGTGGCCGCCGCCCTCGCCGCCAAGCTCGAGGCGCGCGACCCCGACGATGCCGCCGAGTACAAGGCCAATCTCGCCGCCTTCGCGAAGAGCTTCGCGTCGATCGACGAGGAGATCGCCGCGATCCGCGACGAATACAAGGGCCTGACGGTCACTGCGACCGAGCCGGTGTTCGGCTACATGGCCAAGGCGCTCGGCTTCACCATTCTGAACGAGCCGTTCCAGATCTCGGTCATGAACAACGCCGAGCCCTCGGCGAGCCAGGTCGCCGGCTTCGAGGATAGCCTCAAGACGGGCAAGGCCAAGGTGCTGTTCTACAATTCGCAGGTCACCGACAAGACCACGTCGCGCCTCAAGGAGATGGCAAGCGCGGCCGGCATCCCGGTGATCGGCGTCACCGAGACCGAACCCAAGAATGTCGAGGTCCAGGCCTGGTTCGCGGGACAGCTCGGCGAGGTCCGTAAGGCGCTGGCCGGAAAGGCGATGTGAGCGAAGCTGTCGCCTTCCACGATGTCGGCGTCCGGCTCGGGCGCCGCAGCGTGCTGACCGGTGTCTCCTTCACGATCCCGAGTGGCGCCATCGTCGGCGTGCTCGGGCCGAACGGAGCCGGCAAGACCACGCTGCTGCGCGCAATCCTCGGGCTGCAGCCACTCTCGGCCGGCCGCATCGACGTGCTGGGCGAGGCGCCGCACCGCGGCAACGTCCATGTCGGCTACATGCCGCAGTTCCGGCGCGGTGCCGCGCAGCTCGCGCTGACCGGGCACGATCTCGTGCTCGGCGCGGTCGGCGGCACACGTTGGGGCTGGCCGGGCACCACACGCGCCGATCGCCGGCTGGCCGATGCCGCGCTCGACGCCGTCGGCGCGGCCGAGCTGGCGCGTCGCCCGGTGAACGAGCTCTCCGGCGGCGAGCGCCAGCGCGTGCTGTTCGCCCAGGCGCTGCTCGGCGACCCGAGGCTGCTGCTGCTCGACGAGCCGCTCGTCAGCCTCGACCCGGGCCACCAGCGCGGCATCGTCGAGGCGGTGCACCGCGTGGCGCGGCGGCGCGGCAGCACCGTGCTGTTCTGCGCCCACGACCTCAATCCGCTGCTGGACGCAATCGACCTCGTCCTCTACCTCGGCAACGGCTCCGCGGCGCTCGGCCCGATCGATAAGGTGGTGACCTCCGAGGTGCTCGGGAAGTTGTACCAGACCCACATCCACGTCGCCCGCATCGACGGGCGCGTCTTCGTGATGTCGAGCGACGGCCAAGTCGCGACCTGCGACCATGGACCGTGCTCTCACGAAGCTGGCGCCCATGAGCCCGCGGACATGCGCGCGCGGGCATGAACCCCTTCGCCTACGAGTTCATGCGCCATGCGTTCCTGGCGTGCACGATCGTGAGCGTCGTCGCCGGCGCAATCGGCTATTTCCTGGTGCTGCGCGGCGAGACCTTCGCCGGCCACGCACTGAGCCACGTCGGCTTTCCCGGTGCCACCGGCGCGGCGCTGCTCGGGGTCTCACCCTTCGTCGGACTGACGGCGACGACCGTGGCCGCCGGCCTCGCCATGGCGCTGATCGGTGAGCGCGCCCAGCGAGACGTGGCGATCGGCATCGTGCTGACCTTCTCGCTCGGCCTCGGCCTGCTGTTCCTGCATTTCTACACGGCCTACGCCTCGCTCGCGACGAACATCCTGTTCGGCAACGTGCTCGGCATCTCCGCCGACACGGTGGTCGGCCTGGCGGCGATGGGCGCGTTCACGCTGGTGGCCCTAGGGGCTTGCGCCCGTCCCCTGGTGTTCGCCAGCCTGCAGCCGGAACTCGCCGAGGCGCGCGGCGTCGGGCTGACGGGCGTCTCTGCGCTGTTCATGCTGCTCGTCGCCTTATCGACGGCGCAGACTATCCAGATCGTCGGCGTGCTGCTCAACTTCGCGCTGCTGGTCACGCCGGCCGCCGCCGCGCTGCGGCTGACGCGGACAATCGCCACAGGCGTCGCCGTCTCGGTCGGGCTCGCCGTGGCGACGGCCTGGATCGGCCTCGCCCTAGCTTTCTACACGGACTGGCCGACCAGCTTCTGGATCACGGCTGTCGGCTCGGCGGCCTATCTCGCCGCGACGGCCGTCAGCCGCCGCCGCGGCACGCTCGCGTAACGGCGCCAAGAAAAAGCCGCCGGCTGGTGCCGGCGGCTCGGTCGTACGTTCCGTCGGTTCGGATCAGCAGTTCGAGTCGGTGCGCGACACAGAATTGCCGTCGGCATCCTGACGAGTCACGGTGCGGCTGCCGCACGGCGCGGCAGCGCGGCCACCGACGCCCAGGGCGCCGTTGACGGTTCCAACGGCACCACCGACGGCGCCGCCGACTACCGCGCCGACCGGACCGGCCGTCGCCGCGCCACGGTCAGCGCCATCAGCCGCGCCGCCGACGAGGCCCTGCGCGTATGTCACAGACGGAGCAGCCATGCCGAGAACGGCGGCGGCGACGAGAATTGTCTTGAAAGCCATGGGATTTCCCTCCTGCTAAGCCACGGCAACGGCTCGGCTTGGCCGTTGTTCCCCGCGTTGGGGTCGTAGGACCAAGCCAGGATTAATCCTCCTCCGCGAAAAGCCCCATCTGCGCCCCAGGCTCGCGCGCCGGCACGGCCAATCCCAAATGCGCGAAGGCGTGCGGCGTCAGCAGCCTGCCGCGCGGCGTGCGTTGGAGAAAACCCTGCTGGATCAGGTAGGGCTCGATGATGTCCTCGATGGCGTCGCGCGGCTCGGACAGGGCCGCCGCCATGGTCTCGATTCCGACGGGCCCCCCACCGAACGAGGTCGCGATCGTGCTGAGATAGCGCCGGTCCATCAAGTCGAGCCCGATGCTGTCGACGTCGAGCAAGGTCAGCGCCCTGTCGGCAAGTACCCGGGAAATCTCGGTCTCGCCGTCGACCACGGCGAAGTC
>CAZZWW010000325.1:0-3520 GCA_964657815.1 Vulcanimicrobiota bacterium
CGCGACGAGATAATCGACGGCCCGCTTCATCGCAGGCGAGGTCTCCTGCGTCTCGCCGAGTTGCGCCAACATCGAGATACAACGCGCCGTGACGTCGGCTGTCGGCGGATCCAGCAGCGCGCCGTGGTCGGCGAACGGAATGTTGTTCAGGTACTCGTGATCGTTGTCGGCGTCGAAGGCGCCCCATGCGCCGTTGCGGCTCTGCAGCCCTTCGACCCACTCACGCGCGCGCTCCATCGCGTGGCTGTAGCGTCCCGGAATCGCCGAGCGGGCGTGCACCTGGGCTCGGTCCATCGCCATCACCACGACCGCTGTGTCGTCGAGGTCCGGGTAGTACGCGTTGTTGTACTGGAAGGCCCAGCCTCCGGGGCGGACGTCGGGCTTCTGCGAGGCCCAATCACCCTTGAGGTCGAGCACCTGCCGCGGCTTCAGCCAGTCCAGCGCCTCCTTGACGCTCTCGGCGTTTCGGTCGTGGCCGGCCTCCATCAGCGCATGGGCGGCGAGCGCCGTGTCCCAAACGGGCGAGACGCAGGGCTGCATGTAGGCGTAATCGTCGTATTCGACGATGAGCCGGTCGATCGCCTCGACAGCCTGCTTGAGACGCCAATCGTCCTCGCCTTCACCGATCACGGCGTACATCATCGCCGAATAGGCCATGGCAGGATAGATCGCGCCGAGCCCGTCGACACCGTTCAGCCGCTCGGTCGTGTAGGTCTCGGCCTTGGCCATGGCACGCCGGCGAGGCCCCTCCGGCATGTGCGGCTCGGCGAGGCGCAACACCTTGTCGACGGCGTTGAACACCACGGTCCAGACCTTGGATTGCCCGACGCCGCCCGGCCAGCGGCGCACCTTGTCGGGCGCGACCAGGAATATCTCGGGCACGTGGACGTCGCGCGGGTTCTTCGCGCGCGGCTTGACGGCGTTGACCACCATCATCGGCACCAGCACGGTGCGCGCCCAGTAGCTCACCTTGTCGAGGTGGAACGGGAACCAGTGCGGTAGGTGCATGATCTCGACCGGCATCACCGGCACCGCCGACCACGGGACCTCGCCGAAGAGCGCGAGCAGCGCCCGCGTGAAGACGTTGGAATGCGCCGCGCCGCCGTGCTTCAGGATCGTCTCGCGGGCACGCACCATATGCGGCGCCTCCGGATCGTCGCCCAGCATCTTCAGCGCGAAATAGGCCTTCACCGACGACGACATGTTGAAGCCGCCGCCCTCGAACAGCGGCCAGCCGCCGCGAGCCTTCTGCCGGTCGCGAATGTAGCGCGCGAACTTCAGCTCGAGCTGGCGCTCCAGCGGAAGACCGCGGAAGGCCATGAAAAGAATGTATTCGCAGGGGATGGAGACGTCGGCCTCGAGCTCGAAGACGAAGTGGCCATCGGGACGCTGCGTCCGCAGCAGGGCCTCTTCGGCGATCTCGATGGCGCGGTCCAGCCCATCGAGCACCTGCGGCGGCGGTGCATCGAGGCGCGTGGCGGTCAGCAGCACTATTCGCTCCTCACGGGTGCGGTACGAAACAACTCACTGCGAAATTTCGCAGATTTTTCAGACACACACCTAGTCAAAAATACACACATGTCGCACCCGGGCACGGGCGGATGCTGCTTTGCAGCAATCGCGGGGCCGCACGACGCCGTCAAACGAGCGCGGCAGCGGCCTTGTCGCCCGATCGGATCGAACCCTCGATCGTCGCCGGCAGTCCGGTCGCGGTCCAATCGCCTGCGAGCACGAGATTGGCAAGGTTCGTGCGCGTCGCTGGCCGCAGCGCATCCTCGGCAGGCGTGGCGGCGAAGGTCGCGCGCTTCTCGCGAATGATCTGCCACGGCGGCAGCGGATCATCGAGCCCGGTGGCGCGCTGCACGTCCGACCACAGCGTGTGGACCAGCGTCTCGCGCGGCACATCGAGCAGCCGGTCGGCCCCGCTGATGGTGATCGAGATTCGGTCGTGGAACGCGAAAATCCACTCGACCGTGCCGTGCACCAGCCCGAGGATCGGCGGCTGCGAGGGCGGGGGCGCCATCTTGAAGTGAGCGTTGACGATCGAGCGGAAGCTCTTGGGCGCCGACAGGCCCGGCAGGAAGCTCGCGGCAGCCGCAGGAGGCACCGCGAGAACGACCGAATCGCCGGGGCCGATGTCGACGGTTTCGTCGACGAAATGAAGGGCCGCCGCCTTGTCGCCGGTCCGGTCGAGGGTCCGCAGCGGGTGCTCCAGTCGCACTCGCGCGCCGCGGGCTTCGAGCCAGCGCAGCGCCGGATCGACGAAAGCCGCGGCGAGGCCGTCGGCGGCGACCAGCGGACGGCACGCCGCTCCGCCCTTGGCCAAGGTCTCGCGGATGATCGCGCCGGCGAGCGCCGCCGAACTCTCCGGCGGGTCGGTGTTGAGCGCGGCCAGCAGCAAGGGCTGCCAGAGCCGGTCGTAGAGCCGGCCCTCGCAGGCCATGAGTGCGCCGATCGTCTGGGTCGGACGGGCGCGCAGCAACCTGCCCAGCGCCAGATAGTCCGCCGCCCTGGTGCCGGGCACGCGACGCGCCTTGGAGAGCACCCACCATGGTAGCCGGCCGGCGTTAGGCCGCACCGTCCAGCGCTCGCCGGTCGAAAGATCGACGAAGGGAAAGTCGGCGCTGGGCGGCCCCGTCATCGATCCGGCGCCGCCGACGGTCCGCAGGAACGCCAGGGCCGATGCGTTGCCCGACAGCAGCAGATGGTTGCCGTTGTCGATCATCATGTCGAGGCTGGCATCGTAGTACGAACGACAACGCCCGCCGGCCTGTCGCGCGCCCTCGTGGACGACCACGCGGCGACCGCGCTGCACGAGAGCCACGGCGGCGGCGAGTCCCGAGAGGCCGGCCCCGATCACGTGGACCGTGCCGTCCTCGTGCTTGCTTGCCGCCATGCTCAGATCAGCCCGTGGCGCAGCAGCGATAGCAGGAAACGGGCTTTCGAAACTTTCACCTTGGTCCGCGGGGGCGCGAAGCCGCGTGCCACCGTCTTCGTGAGGATCTCGCTGTAGGCCTCCGCCATGATGCGGGGCGCCCGCACGGTGCGACGCGGGCAGCGCGCCATGATCGCGTTGGCCTGCTCGAAATGCGCCTGCGCTTCCGCGATCACCGGCTTGCAGGCCTCGGCGAGCCTCGGGTCGGCCGCCACCATGCGTGGCACGGTGGACGTGATACCCGCGGCCTGCAGCGCCTCGGCGGGCAGGTAGAGCCGGCCGATGTCGGCATCCTCGTCGATGTCGCGAAGGATGTTGGTCAGCTGCAGCGCCTTGCCGAGTTGGTCGGCGAGCGCGTCGCGCTCCGCCTCCGGGGTGCCGAAGATGCGCACGGAAAGCCGTCCCACGGCACTCGCCACGCGGTCGCAGTACAGCACCAGCGTCGCCCAGTCCGGCGCGCGGATGTCGGCGGCGACGTCCATGGCCATGCCGTCGATCACGCCGTGGAAATCCTCGCGTCGCAGGCCGAAGTCTCGGATCGCCGTCTGCAGCTCGGCGAGATCGGCGCGCGGCAGAGCATCGGCG
>CAZZWW010000326.1:0-3511 GCA_964657815.1 Vulcanimicrobiota bacterium
CTGCGCGCCGCGGGGTCGAACCGGCTCTCCTGCCAGATCAGCCGGGTGAAGAAGGGCCTGGGCAGACCTCTGCGCGAAGCCGCCGCCTCCAAGGCGCCGCACAGCGTGGCGGCGACCTGCGGCACCTGCGCGGCGAGTGCAGGCGCAGGGAGGAGCAGCAGCATGAGAAGAGCGAGGTGGCGCATGGCGAGGCAGGAGAGGCCAGCTTTGTGGCGGTGATGCAAGCAGACCCCTCAGCGCCCATGGCGCGGCTCCGTCGGCGGCGGCCGAAAAGCGCACGCCAGCCATGTGCCGTTCGGACCCGGCACGAAAAAACGATGCGGAGGAATGACTTACCACGCGGTGCCTGGACGAGGTCCCTGCTCGCCAATCCGCGCATTTGCCTGTACCTCTTCGGCAACAAAGGAGCCTCGTCATGGCCGAACCGGCGCCGGCACTCGGCACCACGACACCGCCGCCTGTCGTCTTCAGCCGCGAGCAGGAGCTCGAGGCCTACCGCCGCATGCTGCTCATCCGCCGCTTCGAGGAGCGTGCCGGCCAGATGTACGGCATGGGGCTGATCGGCGGCTTCTGCCACCTCTACATCGGCCAGGAGGCGGTGGTGACCGGCCTCATGCTCGAGGCCAAGCCGGGCGACCAGACCATCACCGCTTACCGCGACCACGGCCACATGCTCGCCTGCGGGCTCGACCCGAAGGGCGTCATGGCCGAGCTGACCGGCCGCCGCGGCGGCCTCAGCAAGGGCAAGGGCGGCTCGATGCACATGTTCTCCAAGGAGAAGCATTTCTACGGCGGCCACGGGATCGTCGGCGCGCAGGTGCCGCTCGGCACGGGATTGGCTTTCGCGAACCGCTATCGTGGCAACGGCAACGTCACCTTCGCCTATTTCGGCGACGGCGCCTCCAACCAGGGCCAGGTCTACGAGGCCTTCAACATGGCCGAGCTGTGGAAGCTGCCGGTGGTCTACGTAATCGAGAACAACCGCTACGCCATGGGCACGTCGATCCAGCGCTCCTCGGCATTGACCGACCTCTCGAAACGCGGCCAGAGCTTCAACATTCCCGGTTTCCAGGTCGATGGCATGGACGTCCGCGCGGTGAAGGCCGCCGCCGACCTGGCTCTGGAATGGTGCCGCGACGGCAACGGGCCGATCATCCTGGAGATGGCGACCTATCGCTACCGTGGCCACTCGATGTCCGACCCCGCGAAATACCGCACCAAGGACGAGGTGCAGAAGATGCGCGAGGAGCACGACCCGATCGAGCAGGTGAAGGCGCGGCTGCTGCGCGAGGCGGTCGCAAGCGCCGACGAGCTGAAGGCGATCGACCAGGAGGTGCGCAAGGTGGTGGCCGAGGCCGCCGACTTCGCCACCCACGACGCGGAGCCGGACGCGTCCGAGCTCTGGACCGACATCCTGCACTGAGGTCGCTGCTATGATTGGAGTTCTCTTCACGAGCGCACCCGCATCTCCCTCCCCACGGGGGGGAGGGGAAACCCCGCACCGCGACGTTCGAGGTTCCTGAGGCGATGGCGACGAACATCCTCATGCCGGCGCTGTCTCCGACGATGGAGCAGGGTAC
Organism: Vulcanimicrobiota bacterium; assembly: GCA_964657815.1. Lineage (GTDB taxonomy): Bacteria > Pseudomonadota > Alphaproteobacteria > Rhizobiales > Beijerinckiaceae > RH-AL1. Next base: position 1,581 of record CAZZWW010000326.1, read on the forward strand.
GCTGGCCAAGTGGCTCAAGAAGGAGGGCGACGCCGTGCGCTCCGGCGACGTCATCGCCGAGATCGAGACCGACAAGGCGACGATGGAGGTCGAGGCGGTCGACGAGGGCACGCTGGCACGCATCCTGGTGCCGGACGGCACCGAGAACGTCGCCGTCAACACGCCGATCGCCGTGATCACGGAGGAGGGCGAGGATCTCTCCGCCGTGCCCGCGAGCAACGGGGCTGCGCCGCCCGACCCTTTGCAGGTCGCCGCGACCGAGCCGGGCACCGGAAAGGGCGCGTCGCTCGTCGAGCTGGGTGGCGAAAAGCCGGCCTCCGTCGCCAAGACCGAGTCCGACGGGCCCGTCCCGGCCGCAGCCGCCGCGTCGGCTGCTCCGGAGGTCCCGGCCGACGCCAGGATGGTGCCGACGACCGTGCGCGAGGCGCTGCGCGACGCCATGGCCGAGGAGATGCGGCGCGACGGGGACGTGTTCGTCATGGGCGAGGAGGTCGCCGAGTACCAGGGCGCCTACAAGATCACGCAGGGGCTGCTGGCCGAGTTCGGCGACCGGCGCGTGGTCGATACGCCGATCACCGAGCACGGCTTCGCCGGCCTCGGCGTCGGCGCGGCGATGGCCGGACTCAAGCCGATCGTCGAATTCATGACCTTCAACTTCGCCATGCAGGCGATGGACCAGATCGTCAATTCCGCCGCCAAGACGCTCTACATGTCGGGCGGGCAGATGGGCTGCCCCATCGTCTTCCGCGGCCCCAACGGCGCCGCCGCCCGCGTCGGCGCCCAGCACAGCCAGGACTATTCCGCGTGGTACTCTTCCGTGCCGGGGCTGAAGGTGGTCGCGCCCTACAGCGCCGCCGACGCCAAGGGGCTGCTGAAGAGCGCGATCCGCGATCCGAACCCGGTGATCTTTCTCGAGAACGAGATCCTTTACGGGCACACGTTCGACGTGCCCGAGGGCGACGACTTCACCGTGCCGATCGGGGTGGCCCGCGTGGCGCGCGCGGGCAAGGACGTCACGCTGGTCTCGTTCTCGATCGGCATGACCTACGCGCTGAAGGCCGCCGAGGCGTTGGCGAAAGAGGGCATCGAGGCCGAGGTGATCGACCTGCGCACGCTGCGCCCTATGGACACGGAGACGATCTTCGCCTCGATCCGCAAGACGCACCGCTGCGTCACGGTGGAGGAGGGCTGGCCGCAGGGCGGCATCGGCGCCGAGATCATGGCGCAGGTGATGGAGCATGCCTTCGACGAGCTCGATGCCCCGGTCGTGCGCATCACCGGCAAGGACGTGCCGATGCCCTATGCCGCCAACCTGGAGAAGCTGGCGCTGCCCACCGTCGCCGACGTCGTCGAGGCGGCCAAGGCGGTGTGCTACAGGTAGCGTTGTCGCCGGAGGGCACAGGGATGGTCGAGGCCACCAACGAATTTATCGTCGAGATGCTGCGCCGCATCCAGGCAGACATCTCGGAGCTCAAGATCGATGTTCGCGAGGTCCGTACCCGCGTCGGGCATATCGAGGTCCAGCTTGCGAGCCTGGAAACACGCGTGGCGGATCTTTCCAGCCGCATGGACCGCCGTGACGAGCAGATGGAGCGCGTCATGCGTCGCCTCGAGCTTACCGAAGCATCCCACTAGGTTCCGCCAAGCCCATGGCCATCGACATCCTCATGCCCGCGCTCTCTCCCACGATGGAGAAGGGCACGCTCTCCAAGTGGCTGAAGAAGGAGGGCGACGCGATCAGGTCGGGCGACGTGCTCGCCGAGATCGAGACCGACAAGGCGACCATGGAGGTCGAGGCGGTCGACGAGGGCGTGCTGGCCAGGATCGTGGTGCCGGAAGGTTCGGTCGACGTGCCGGTGAACCAGGTGATCGGACTGATCGCGGAGGAGGGCGAGGACATTTCCGTCAGCGCCGCGCCGGCGGCGAAGACC
>CAZZWW010000327.1:0-3498 GCA_964657815.1 Vulcanimicrobiota bacterium
CGGCGCCCGATCCGACGCAGACCATCGTCGTGCCGGCCGACAAGATCGACTTCAAGCCGCATATCGACGGGGCGCCGCAGAGCGTCGAATCGGCGGAGCTGTTCTCGAAGTCGTCGCAGCCCGGCATCTACCTCAACCTCACGCGGTGGCATCCCGGCTGGATGAGCGCGCCGCACTGGTACGAGACCGACCGGCTCTGCGTGGTGGTCAGCGGCACCTGGTGGGTGACGAGCGGCGAGCTGTTCGACCCCGCGTCCACCGTGCCGGTTACGGCCGGGTCTTTCGTGCACCGCGTCGCCCGCACCCGGCACTACGACGGCGTCGTCGCCAGCGGCACAGAGCCTGCCGTGATCGCGATCTGCGGCATGGGGCCCATCACGTTCCATGCGGTGGACCCTTCGCAACCTAACGTGCGCAAGGTTTGAGGCCCGCGACACGCAACGAAGTTTGCAGCGTCAGTCGAACAGGCTCGACACGCTCTCTTCCTTGGCGGTCCGCGCGATGGCCTCGCCGATCAGCGGGGCGATGGAGATGCAGCGGATGTTGCGCGCCACGCGCACCGCTTCCGTCGGCTGGATGGTGTCGGTCAGCACCATCTCCTTGAGCTTGGACGAGGCCACCCGTGCCACCGCCCCGCCCGACAGCACGCCGTGGGTGATGTAGGCCGAGACCTCCTTGGCGCCGTCGGCCAGCAGGGCGTCGGCGGCGTTGCACAGCGTGCCGCCGGAATCGACGATGTCGTCGACCAGGATGCAGGAGCGCCCGCGCACGTCGCCGATGATGTTCATCACCTCGGATTCGCCGGCGCGCTCGCGGCGCTTGTCGACGATGGCGAGCGGCGCGTCGATGCGTTTGGCCAAGGCCCGCGCGCGGACCACGCCGCCGACGTCGGGTGAGACGACCATCAGGTTGCCGAGGTCCATCTTGTCCTTGATGTCGCGCACCATGACCGGCGCGGAGAAGAGGTTGTCCGTCGGGATGTCGAAGAAGCCCTGAATCTGGCCGGCGTGGAGGTCGACGGTCAGCACGCGGTCGGCGCCGGCGTGGGTGATCATGTTGGCGACGAGCTTGGCCGAGATCGGCGTGCGCGGGCCGGCCTTGCGGTCCTGCCGGGCGTAGCCGAAATAGGGAATCACGGCGGTGATGCGCCGGGCGGAAGCGCGCCGGCACGCGTCCGTCATGATCAGGATTTCCATGAGGTGGTCGTTGGCCGGAAACGAGGTCGACTGGACGATGAAGACGTCCTGGCCGCGCACGTTCTCCTGGATCTCGACGAACACTTCCATGTCGGCGAAGCGCCGGACTTGGCACTTCGTCAGCGGCACGCCGAGGTAGGCGGCGATCGCTTCTGTCAGGGCACGGTTCGAGTTGCCCGCCAGTACTTTCATGAATCTGCCATACTCGACACCGTCGCGCGGGCTCTTAGCAGCCGCGCCGCGGCGGAACAACGCGGCAGTCAAGCCTGCCGCGTCGCGTCGATGACCGCGGTCAAGGCTCAGCCCTTGTAGCGGCTCCAATTCTGCGAGCCGCAGATGCCGCCGCCGGGCACGCAGCCCTCGACCTTCAGCGTGTCCGGCCCCTGCAGCGAGATCTTGCCGTTGTAGATCTGACCGTCCTCGGCGTTGTAGGTCTCGCCCGCCCAGGTGTTGGCGCCGGCCGGCTTCATCGAAAACATCACCTGCATGCCGATCGTCGAGCGGTTGCGCTTGCGCGGATCGGGGTTGCGATAGTCCTTGCCGGCCTGCCCCTTGGCGACGAAGCCGCAGAAGCCGCCGCCGCACTTCGAGATGCGCACGACCGCGGTATGATCCTCCACCGTCCACTCGCCGGCGGGTCCGTTGCCGGCAGCCTGCGCGTAAGCATAGGGAACGACGGCTGCGACGGCGAGGCCGACGGCGGCAACGATGGAGCAGATCTTCATGATCACTTCCCTTGGCGCGGACCGTTCGCGCATTGGATACGGAGGAACCCGAAGGCCACGCTCCTTTTCCCAGCAGCCCATATCGCGCGACCGTCCTCGCCGCAACGCCGCCACCTGCCCGCGCGGCCATTTGTAGACGATTGTTGCTGGTGAACCGCGTCGCAACAGCGGTCGAGCGGCTTCCCAGCTCCCGCCGTCATCCCTAAATCAGGATCATGCCCACGGACGCCGACGCCGACACGATCGACTTCGAATCTCTCGACATCGATGCGCCAGAGGCGCCGCTTCCGGAGCTCGGTCCCGAGGACGATGCCGCACCCGCATCGGTCAAGGCCGGCGCGGCGGCGATCCGCTCGTACTGGCAGCACGCCCCGAAGGGGCCCGGCGTCTACCGCATGATCGGGGCCGACGAGTCCGTGCTCTACGTCGGCAAGGCGAAGAGCGTGAGGAAGCGCATCGCCAGCTACATGCGCCCCGCGGGCCACACCAACCGCATCGCGCGCATGATCGCGCTGACGCAATCCATGGTCTTCGTCTCGACTGCCACCGAGACCGAGGCGCTGCTGCTCGAAACAAACCTTATCAAGCAGTTAAAGCCGCGCTTTAACGTGCTGATGCGGGACGACAAGTCGTTCCCCTACATCCTGCTCACCGGCGACCATGCCGCTCCGCAGATCGTGAAGCATCGTGGCGCAAGGTCCAGAAAAGGCGACTATTTCGGGCCGTTCGCCAGCGTCTGGGCGGTGAACCGCACCCTCAACGCTCTGGAGCGCGCCTTCCTGCTGCGCTCGTGCTCGGACTCCTATTACGACAACCGCAGCCGCCCCTGCCTGCTGCACCAGATCAAGCGCTGCTCGGCACCCTGCACCGGCGAGATCGCGCCCGCCGACTATGCCGAACTGGTCAAGGAGGCCCGCGCCTTCCTCACCGGGAAGAGCCGCGCGGTCCGCGACCTGCTCGCGACCGAGATGGGGACGGCCTCGGAGAACCTCGAGTTCGAGCGGGCGGCGCGGCTGCGCGACCGCATCGCCGCGCTCTCGGCGATCCAGGGCGAGCAGGGCGTGAACCCGAAGACGACGGAGGAGGCGGACGTCTTCGCCGTGGTCGAGCAGGCCGGACAGTTCTGCATTGAGGCGGTGTTCTTCCGCACCTACCAGAACTGGGGCAACCGCGGCTATTTCCCCAAGGCCGACCGCTCGCTGGCGCCGGCCGAGGTGCTGGAAAGCTTCCTGGCGCAGTTCTACGCCGACCGCCCTCCTCCGCGCCTGGTGCTGCTCTCCCACGATTTCGAGGACCGCGCGTTGCTCGAGATGGCGCTCTGCGAGCGCTACGGGGCCAAGGTGGAGATCGCCGTGCCGCAGCGCGGCGAGAAGCGCGATCTCGTCGACCACGCGATGACCAACGCCAGGCAGACGCTGGGACGCACGCTGTCGGAGACGGCGTCGCAGGAGAAGCTGCTCGCCGCGCTGGCGGCCGCCTTCGGGCTGGACCGCAGGCTGCGCCGCGTCGAGGTCTACGACAACTCGCACATCATGGGCACCAACGCCGTAGGCGCCATGGTGGTCGCGGGGACCGGC
>CAZZWW010000328.1:0-3492 GCA_964657815.1 Vulcanimicrobiota bacterium
ATGCCGTAGTCGGCGTAGGCCTGGCCGCCGTGGCTGAGGATCCACGGCACCGAGCAGAGCGAGATGACGTTGTTGACCACCGTCGGCTTGCCGAACAGGCCCTTCAGCGCCGGCAGCGGCGGCTTGGCGCGGACCACGCCGCGGCGTCCCTCGAGGCTCTCCAGCAGCGAGGTCTCCTCGCCGCAGATGTAGGCGCCGGCGCCGAGTCGGGCGTGCAGGCGGAACGGCTTGCCGCTGCCGAGCACGGAGGAGCCGAGCGCGCCGTCCGCCGTGGCGATCTCGATCGCGCGCGAGATCGTCTTGTAGGCGTGCGGGTACTCGGAGCGGATGTAGATGTAGCCTTCGGAGGCGCCCACCGCGAGCGCGGCGATGGTCATGCCCTCGATCAGCATGAAGGGATCGCCCTCCATGCTCATGCGGTCGGCGAAGGTGCCGCTGTCGCCCTCGTCGGCGTTGCAGACGATGTATTTCTGCTCGTCCACGGCCTTGCGGACGGTGGTCCACTTGATGCCGGTCGGGAAGCCGGCGCCGCCGCGGCCGCGCAGCCCGGAATCGGTGACGACCTTGCAGATGTCCTCGTCGGACATGGCGATGGCGTTCTTGAGCCCGACGAAGCCGCCGTGGGCGCGATAGTCGGCGATGTCGAGCGGATCGATCACGCCGACGCGCTCGAAGGTGAGGCGGGACTGCGTCTTCAGCCAGTCCATGTCCTCGGGCTTGCCGAGGCGCAAAGCATGATCGCCACCCTGCAGCATGCCGGCGGCGAGCAGGCCATCCAGGTCCTCGACCCCGACCGGGCCGTAGGCGATGCGGCCCTCGGCGGTCACGACCTCGACCATCGGCTCGAGCCATTGCATGCCGCGCGATCCGTTGCGCTTGATCGTGACGCCGTCGCCGGCCTTGGCGGCGAGCGCCTTCGCCACCTTGTTGGCGCCGACGGCGATCGCGGCGGCATCGACGGGAACGTAGACGGTGATCATGCCCGCGCCTCCGCGATGAGCGCGTCGAGTGTCTCGACGCGGACGTGGCCGAGCGGTTCCTCGTCGACCAGCACGGCGGGCGCACAGGCGCAGAGGCCGAGACAGAACACCGGCTCGATGGTGATGGCGCCGTCCGGCGTGGTGCCGTGCCAGTCGATGCCGAGCTTGCGGCGCAAGGCGTCGTGCATCTCGACAGCACCGCGCGACTGGCAGGCCTCGGCGCGGCACACCTTCAGCGTGGTGCGTCCCGGCGGATGGTCGCGGAAATCGTGGTAGAAGGTGAGGGTGCCGTGGATCTCGGCCCGCGACAGGTTCAGCGCCTCGGCCAGCACCGGCACGATGGCGCGATCGACGTAGCCGAAGCGTTCCATCAGGTCGTGCATGATCGGGATCGCGGATCCCTTCTCGTGCGACCGCGCCGCAACGACCTTCGTCGCCTCAGACAGGTCCCACGGCTCGTACCTTGGCATATCCATCCCGCATGTTCTTCTTGTAGTCGCTCTAACAAAGCCCTTCGTGCGCCCTTTTCAAGGGCATCGTGCGCTTGCTGCGATAGAACAAATCTATCAGGCATCCCCCGTTCGGCCGGGGTTGGGCGGCATTAACTGAACGGCCAGACGTTCCGCTGCCTGCACCAGGGCATTGGTGAGCGGAGAAATGGCATAGCGCGGCGCGACGATCAGCCCGATGAGGTGGCTGACCTCCGGCTCGCCGATCGGCACGGCCGCGATCGCCGGCGGCAGGCCGATGCTGCGGGTCAGGGCGGCGGGCACGATGCTCGACCAATAGCCAGAGGCGACATGAGCCAGCAGCGTCAGCACCGAGTTCGACTCGAGCGGCGCCTCGCTCGGGGCGCCGGCGTCGCGCAGCATCTGGTCGACGATGCGGCGGTTCTGCATGTCCGGCGTCATCAGGCAGAGCGGCAGCGCGGCGAGGTCGCGCCAGCCGACCGCCTTGCGCCGGCCGAGGTCGCTGTCGGCGGCGGTCAGGAGGCAGTAGGTCTCGCGGTAGAGCGGCACCGACTTCACCGCCCCGATGGCCTCGTTGTCGAGATAGGTGAGGCCGGCATCGATCGAGAGATTCATCAGGCCCTCGAGGATCTCGGCCGACGTGGCCGAGGTCACGGTGAAGCGCACCGCCGGATGGCCGATCCGGAACGGCGTCGTCAGAGACGGCACGGCGGCGAGCGCGGTCGGGATGGCGGCGACGCGCAGGTGCCCGGTAAGGCCGCGCTTCAGCGCGTCGAGGTCCTGGCGCATGGCCTTGGCGTCGCCGACGATGCGCCGCGCCCAGGCGAGCACGTGCTCGCCCTCGGGCGTGAACCCCTGGAAGCGCGAGGAGCGGCGCACGATCACGACGCCCAGCTGCTCCTCGAGCTGCTTGAGGCCGGCCGACATGGTCGGCTGGGTCACGCCGCAGGCCTCGGCGGCGCGACCGAAATGGTGCTCGCGCGCCAGGGCGAGCACGAAGTTCAGCTTGTCGATCAATGGTTTTGTCCGGTCGCGGGCAGTCTACCGCAGGTGCCGGGTGGCAGCCACCGGAGCGTGAGCAACCGTTAGTCGAGGCTGCGGCCTCGGGTTTCGGGCAGCAGGTAGGAGGCGATGGCGCCGATCAGGCTGGTGGCGGCGACGTAATACGCCGGGACGAGATTGTCCTTCGTCAGATCGATCAGCTTGGTCACGAGCCAGGGCGCCGAGCCACCGAACAGCGACACGGCCAAGGCGTAGACGATCGAGAGGCCGGCCGAGCGCACGTTGCGCGGCAAGGCCTCGGGGACGGCGACGATGATCGCCGCCGTCGAGATCGAGGACAACGCCGAGAGCACGATCACCGCGATATAGATGGTGACGGCGCCGGGTCGGGTGACCGCCAGCCAGAACACCGGGATGGCGACGACGACGATCGCGACCCGCGGGATCACCATGATCGGGCGGCGGCCATAGCGGTCGGCGAGCCAGCCGCCGAGCAGGGTGAAGGCGAGCGACGCGAAGCCCAGCACCAGCGTCACGCCGTCGGACGCGGCCTTGGAAAGGTGCAGCACGCTCTTGGCGTAGGTCGTCATGTAGGTGCCGATGTAGAACGAGATCGTCGCGGCCATGATGACGAGGAAGGTCAGCAGCAGGCGGCCGCCGTGCTCGGCGACGAGCAGGCGCAGCACGTCGAGCGTCGAACCGGCGGCCTTGGGGTCGGAACCCTCGCCCGCGGTCTCGGGCAGGTGCGATCGGATCAGCACGCCGACCGGCACGATGGCGATGCCGAGGAAGAACGGCACGCGCCAGCCCCAGCTTTCGAGCGGACCCTGGTCGAGCGTGAAGGTCAGGGTCAACGAGATGAGCCCGGCGACGATCGCCGCCACGCCCTGGCTCGCCGTCTGCCACGAGGCGAAGAAGGCGCGGTGCTTCGGCGGCGCCGCCTCGAGCAGGTAGGCGGTGGAGGGGCCGACCTCGCCGCCGAGCGCGAAGCCCTGGATCAGGCGGCCGGCGATGACGATGATCGGCGCGGCGATGCCGAT
>CAZZWW010000329.1:0-3487 GCA_964657815.1 Vulcanimicrobiota bacterium
GGCGCCGGCGAGGTGCGCCAGCTTGGCGAAGGCGCGCGGCACCGAGTGCGACAGCGGCCCGGTGACCAGCGCCACGGCGCGGCCCGGCTTGTCGAAGCCGTAGACGCGGGCCGCCTTGCTCGATTTGGTCTTGCCCGAGCCGCCGGAGCCGGCGGCGCGGCGCACCCCCTTGGGCCGGCCGGTCGAGCCCGAGGTGTAGGAGAGCGACGGTGCCGCCTCCGCCGGCTCGCCGACGAAGGGCGTCCGCGCGGCGAGCCATTCGTCCCACGAGGGTTCGTCGCCGGCCTCGGCTTCCGCCTCCACGTAAACCAGCGTCGGCACGGCGACCACGCGCAGGCCCGGCGGCAGGCTCCCGCGCAGCGGCGCCAGCAGGTCGGCATGGGCGACGAGCACCCGCGCGGACGAGTCCTCCAGCACGAAGCGCAGGTCGTCCGCGTCCATCTGCCGATCGAGCGGCACCGCCGCCGCGCCGAGCAGCGCCGCGGCCCGCTGCGCCTCGAAGAATGCGACGTCGTTGTGCAGCAGCAGGGCCACCGCGTCGCCGGCTGCGACGCCGAGCGCGGCGAGGCCGGAGGCAGCCCGACGTGCCCGCGCCTCGACGGCGGCGTGCGAGCGCGAGGCCTCGCCGGCGACGATCCTCGGCTCGCGCGCGGTCGCGGTATCCATGCGCGCCGCTTTGCAATTGCCGCGCCCCTCGACCGCGCGCCGCGCAAGGCCGAGCTCTGCTATAGGACGCGGGAAGAGGGAGAACGGATGGTCCTGCAACACGACGCGGAGGCGACGCCGCTGGCGCTGCTGCGCCCCCACGCCAAGCTGGTCACGGCCTGCTTCCTCGGCTGGTTCCTCGATGCGTTCGACCAGGTCGCGCTGCTGCTGGTGCTGCCCGAGGTCGGCAAGCATTTCGGCGTGTCGCTCGCCATGATGGGCCTGGTGCTGACGGCGCAGAGCGTCGGGCGCATCGCCGGCAACATCGGCTGGGGCTGGCTCGCCGACCGCTACGGCCGCAAGCTCACCTTCATGATCGGCGTGATCTGGTTCGCCGCCTTCTCCGGCCTGACCGGGCTCGCCTGGTCCTATGCCGCGCTGCTCGTCATCCAGTTCTTCTTCGGCATCGGCTTCGGCGGCGAGTGGACGGCCTCGGCCGCGCTCTTGATGGAGAGCGTGCCCGAGCGCGCCAAGACGGTCGCCTCCTCCCTCATGATGGCCGGCTACGAATGCGGCTTCTTCGCCGCCGCCGCGGCCAACGCCGTGCTGACGCCGCACTTCGGCTGGCGCGCGCTGTTCATCGTCGGGGTGGCGCCGGCGGTGCTCGCGATCTTCATCCGCCGCGGCATCGCCGAGAGCCCGGTGTGGCTGCGCGACCAGGAGCGCCGCGCCCGCGAGACCCCCGCGCAGAAGCGGGACGCGCCGCGCTTCCGCATGGACTATCCCGCCTGGCAGGCCTGCCTGTTCATGGCCGCGCTGCAGTTCCAGACCGCCGCGCTCTACTCGTTCTACCCGACGCTGCTGAAGACCGTGCACGGCTTCGACGCCAACGGCGTGTTCTACGCCGTCGCCGTCTATTCGGCGGGCTCGATCATCGGCAAGCTGACCATTGGCCAGGTGGCGGCGCGGTTCGGCGAGCGCGCCACCATCTACGGCTGCCTCGCCATCACGCTGCTCGGCATCGTGCCCTTCGCCGCTTCGTCGGCCCTGCCGGCGGTGCTCGCCACCGCCTTCGTCGTCGGCGGCTCGTCCTCGGGCGTGTTCGCCCTGGTGCCGGCCTACCTGTCGCCGCGCTTCGCCGATGCCGTGCGCTCCTTCGGCATGGGGCTGGCCTACGCCGTCGCCGCAGGCTGCCAGGCCGTCGCCGTCTACGTCGTGCCCAAGAGCGCCGACGCCGGCCTCGGCCTGCCGGCCGCCATCGAGATCTTCGTCGCGGTCAGCAGCGTCGGCGTCGCCGCCGCCATCCTGCGCCAGCCGCGAGAGATGCCGGGGCGCGTCGAGGCCGGCGTCTGACGGACGAGCCTCGTGGGCGCGGAGCATCGCGCCGTAGCGCGCGACCAGCTCGGGGCCGAGCGGATGGCGGGCCGCCAGAGCGAAGATCGGCTGCAGCCGGGCGTATCGTGCCGTTTCGGATGCGATCATGGTTGTGCTCCGTACTTCGTCAGGCGCATCTCTCCCGCTGCGCGCTACGGCATGGACATGGCGATCGATTCCCCTCCCCCTCTCGGGGAGGGGCTAGGGGCAGGGGTCGATGCAGGGCTTCATGCTCGGCCGATGGGCGGGCGACGGTGCCGCAAATTCGTCGGGATCTTCATCGGCACCGATCCCCACCCCTGACCCCTCCCCACAAAGGGGAGGGAATCCCGCATGGTCGAGACGTGTGAATGCACTGGCCGGAATCCACCAACCGGGACGGCTCTCACGTTTCGTGATTGTTCGGGGATGCGCCGGAGCGGAACTCGGGGCGCGCGAGAAATCTATCGAATCCACGGGTTTGCGCAAGGGGGTCGGCTTCGCCGCGTTCGGCATCGGACAAGGTTGCGAGGGAAACCTGTCTTTTCGGGGCTCCAAAAAAGTCTGATCTGGCCTGATCACCTTTGATCGACGGCGGGTGCGTGCGCGTCGGCGGGGCGGTCGCGAGGTGCTGGAGAAAGGCCCGCACCTTCTGGATGTTGTAGTCCTCGCGGGGAGGGGAGGAGGTCATGCCGTGCTTTTCGCGCTCCGGTCGAGCAAGATGCTCGGGGTCGTGCCGCGCGCCCGCACGCTGAGAACCCGGAGGAGCCATGCCCGTCACCATCCGCCCGCTCGCCTCGGCCGACCAGGACGCGTGGTGGCCGCTGTGGCGCGGCTACCTCGCGTTCTACGAGGCCGCGATCCCCGACGGCGTCAGCGCGATCACTTGGGGACGCCTGCTCGATCCGGCCGAGCCGATGGGCGGCGCGCTGGCCTGGGACGGCGCCCGGGCCTTGGGCCTCGTCCACCACATCCGCCACCGCTCCTGCTGGACCGCCGGCGACTACCTCTACCTGCAGGATCTCTTCGTCGCGGAAGGCACGCGCGGCGGCGGCATCGGCCGGGCGCTCATCGAGCACGTCTACGACGTCGCGCGGGCGCTAGGATGCTCGCGCGTGCACTGGCTGACGCACGAGACCAACATCGACGCGATGAAGCTCTACGACCGGATCGGCGACCGCTCCGGCTTCGTGCAATACCGCAAGCTGTTCTGAGCGACGGCTGTGCTACGAGGCGGCGATGGACGACTTGACCGGCCGCATCGAAGCCCTCGAGATCCGCGTCGCGCACCAGGACGCGACGATCGAGGAGTTGAACGCCACGATCACCGCGCAATGGCGCGTGGTCGATGCGCTGGCGCGCGAGGTGGCGAGCCTCGTCGACCGCCTGCAGGACCTCGGCCGTCGCGAGCCCGGCGCGCCGGAGCCGCCTCCGCCGCATTATTGAGGGAGCCGTCACGACGCTCGTCATTCCGGGGCGCCGCAGGCGA
>CAZZWW010000330.1:0-3449 GCA_964657815.1 Vulcanimicrobiota bacterium
GGTGGCGCTGCTGGAAGGCGCCCGCGCGCCCGTGCTCGTGCTCGGCGGCAGCCGCTGGACGCAAGCGAGCTGCGACGCGACGCGCCGCTTCGCCGAGCGATGGGCGCTTCCCGTCGTCACCAGCTTCCGGCGTCTGCCGCTGTTCGACGCCCTGCACGAAGCCTACGCCGGCGACCTCGGCATCGGCGCCAACCCCAGGCTGCTGGCGCGGCTGAGGGCGGCCGACCTGCTGATCGTGCTGGGCGGCCGGCTCGGCGACGTGCCCTCGCAAGGCTACGAGCTGCTCGACATTCCCCGCCCTCCCTGCCGGCTCGTGCATGTGCACCCCGAGCCCGGCGAGCTCGGCCGGGTCTACGCCGCCGACCTCACTATCGCCGCGACGCCGGTCGGCCTCGCCGAGGCACTGGAGACGCTCTCGCCCGCCGCGCCGCCGGCCTGGGCCGGCACGGCCGCGGCTGCGCATGCCGAGTACCTGGCGTGGTCGGAGGCGGCGACGCCGCAGCCCGGCGGCGTCAACTTGGGCGAGATCGTCGTGTGGCTGCGCGAGCACCTGCCGGCCGAGGCGGTGATCGCCAACGGCGCCGGCAATTTCGCCGCCTGGGTCGGCCGCTTCTTCCGCATCCGCCGCCTCGGGTCTCACGCCGCGCCGATGTCGGGGTCGATGGGCTACGGCGTCCCCGCGGCGGTCGCCATGCAGCTGTTGCACCCGGGCGCGCCGGTGGTCTGCTTCACCGGCGACGGCGACTTCCTGATGAACGGGCAGGAGTTCGCCACCGCCGTGCAGTACGGCCTGCCGATCGTGGTGGTCGTCTGCGACAACGGGCTCTACGGCACGATCCGCATGCACCAGGAGCGCGAGTATCCCGGCCGCCCCTCGGCGACGGCGCTGCGCAATCCCGACTTCGCCGCCTACGCCCGCGCCTTCGGCGGCTTCGGCGCCACCGTCGAGGCGACGGCGGACTTCCCTGCGGCCTACGCGGCGGCGCAGGCCAGCGGCCTGCCGGCCATTCTGCACCTCAAGATCGATCCCGACGCCATCCTGCCGGGGACCACGCTCGGCGCGATCCGCAAGGCGGCGGAGCAGCGGAAGGCCTGAGCAGACGCGTCATTCCGCGGCGGCGAAGCCGAACCCGGACCCGGTGAGCGCGCGCTGTTCAGAATAGAGCGCGGCACACAGGTCCCGGATCGTCGCGTCGCTCGTCGGAATGACGCGCTCACATCGACTGCACGCTGCCGCCGTCGACGCGCATCGCCGAGCCGTTGACGTAGCTGGCGTGGGCCGAGCAGAGGTAGGCCACGGCCGAGGCGATCTCGTCGACCTCGCCGCGGCGCTTGATGGCGATACCGGGCCGCTCCTCGTCGAGAAAGCTCGCCACCGCCTCGTCGAAGCTGACGCCCTTCTCCTTGGCGCGCTTGTCCATCATCCTGTCGGTCATGGCCGTGGCGACGAAGGCCGGCAGGATCGAGTTCACGGTGAGCCCGTGATGCCCGTAGGCCTTGGAGAGGCCCTTGGCGAGGTTGATGATCGCCGCCTTGCAGGCGCAATAGGGCAGGTCCTCCACGTAGGGCTGCACGCCGTCCTCCGACGAGAACAGCACGACACGGCCCCAGCCCTTCTCCCGCATGCCGGGGATGAAGGCGCGGCACAGGCGCACCGCGGCCATGAAGTTGATGTCGATGGTGGAGGTCCAGTCCTCGTCGCTCATGTCGAGGAAGTCGCCGACCGGGCCGGTGATGCCCGCGGCATGCACCAGGATCTCCGCGCGGCCGAAGGTGCGCTCCACCGCCTGGCGCAGCGCGTCGACGGAGCCGGCTTCCGTCAAGTCCGCCGGATGGGTGGCGATCTCACCCTCGCCCTTGAGCTTGTGCCCCTCGGCGGAGAGGGTCTTGGCCTCGCGGTCGGTCATCATGACCTTGACGCCCGCCTCGACGAGGAAGCGGGTCACGGCGTAGCCCATCCCCGACCCTGCGCCGGTCACGACGGCGACACGACCCTTGATGCCGAGATCCATGGTCGATCCTAGGTTCGTCGCGCCGAGTGCCGGCGGACACGCCCGTCAACGAAAAAGGGCGTCCGACTTTCGCCGGACGCCCTCGGAGCGACAGAAAGCTGGGAGGGGGGACCAGCTTAGAGATCGAACGGTCCCAAACGGGGGGATAGGGACGGCCGACGTTTTCGCTCTCGGTTCTAGAAGTGGGAACCCCCCTTCCGGGTTCAACCTCATGGACGATTTTTCACGAAGTCACTTCTTGGCGGAGTCCATGGCGCTGATCTTGAAGAGCTTGGGGTCGGGCTTCTGCTGCAGATCGATGTTGTAGAGCGTGACGAGCGTCTCGTAGCCCTGCGGGTCGCGCACCTGCCAGCGGTTGAGCTGGAAGGTCTGGGCATCGAAGATGAGGCGGATGCGCGACGTGCCGCCGAAGGTGGTGCGGTCGTCGACCAGGATCATGACCTCGTCGGGGGTCTGCAGCACGTTGAGGATCTGCGTGTCGGCCTTGAGGTCGATCTTGTCCTGCAGCAGGAACTTCAGCGGCGTGTTGCCGATCGAGTAGGTCTCCTGGGTCTTCATCTTGCGGTCGTTGACCGCGACCTTGTTGCCGTCGGCAATGACCTCGAGCGTCGCCGGACTGGCGTATTCGAAACGCAGCTTGCCCGGCTTCTGGATGTAGATCTTGCCCTCGGACTGGCGCCCGTCGGTGCTGTTGGTCTGCACGAAATCGCCGACCATGGTCTGGGCCGACGAGAGGAACGTGTCGGCGCGCTTGATGGCCTGGTCCTCGGCCTTCCCGGTGAGCTCGACCGGCGCCACTGGCTTCGCCGCGGGATCGGCAGAGGCGATTTGGACCGAAAGGCCAAAAACCAGCCCAGAAAACAGGCAAACCGCTAGTTTCGTCATCATTATCCGGCGTTCCGACCCCTGTTCGGGTTAACAATTCGGTGTGGCGGCATTGGGACGCCACTCTGCATCACGGTTCGGCGCCCTGCAGCTCGAAGGCGCCGCGGTCGATGCCGCCGCCGACCAGGATCGGACGCTTGCCGGAATGGTTCGGCGCGCCGACGACGCCCTCGCGTTCCATTCGCTCGACCAGCGAGGCCGCCTTGTTGTAGCCGACGGAGAGGCGGCGCTGGATGTAGGAGACCGAGCACTTGCGGTCGCGCAACACGATGGCGACGGCGCGGTCGTACATGTCGCCGCTTTCCTCGGCGTCCATGCTGCCGGCGTCCGGGACCGCCTCGCCGTCCTCGTCGCCGGGTTCCTCCTCCTCGGAGGTGATCGCGTCGAGATAGTCAGGCTGGCCCTGGCTCTTGAGGTGGGCCACGACCTTCTCGACCTCGCCGTCGGAGACGAACGGGCCGTGGACGCGCGAGATGCGGCCGCCGCCGGCCATGTAGAGCATGTCGCCCTGGCCGAGCAGCTGCTCGGCGCCCTGCTCGCCGAGGATGGTGC
>CAZZWW010000331.1:0-3442 GCA_964657815.1 Vulcanimicrobiota bacterium
TCCCTCCCGCCAAGATCCGTCCCACCAAGATCCCCGCGACCATCGTCACCGGCTTCCTCGGAGCCGGCAAGACCACGATGATCCGCCATCTGCTGGAGACCGCCGGCAGCCGCCGGCTCGCCCTGCTGGTCAACGAGTTCGGCGACGTCGGCGTCGACGGCGAGGTCTTGCGCGGCTGCGGTGTCCAGGACTGCCCGGAGATCATCGAGCTCGCCAACGGCTGCATCTGCTGCACCGTGGCCGACGACTTCCTGCCGGCCATCGAAAAGCTGCTGGCGCTCGACCCGCCGCCCGAGCACATCGTCATCGAGACCTCCGGCCTCGCCCTGCCCAAGCCGCTGGTCAAGGCCTTCGACTGGCCCGACGTGCGCCGCAGGCTGACGGTGGACGGCGTCATCGCGGTCGTGGACGGCGCTGCCGTGGCGGCCGGACGCTTCGCCGACGATCCCGCCAAGCTCGCGGCCCAGCGCGCCGCCGACCCCAACGTGGAGCACGACAACCCGCTGGAGGAAGTCTACGAGGACCAGCTGCTCTGCGCCGACCTCGTGGTGCTGAACAAGTGCGACCTGCTCGACGACGCCGCCCGCGAGCGGGTCGAGGCCGCGATCCGCGCCACGATCCCGCGAGCCGTGAAAGTCGTGGGCACCCGCCACGGCAAGCTCGACGCGGCTCTGCTGCTCGGGCTCGACGCCAAGGCCGAGGACGACCTGGCCCAGCGCCCCTCGCACCACGACGCCGAGCCCGACCACGACCACGACGATTTCGACTCGTTCGTCGTCGCGCTGGACCCGGTCACCGAGCCCGACGCGCTGCTGCGGACGCTGGCCGGCGTGGCCGAGCGCCACGACGTCCTGCGCATGAAGGGCTTCGTCGCCGTCTCGGGCAAGCCGATGCGCCTGCTCGTGCAGGGGGTCGGCGCCCGCTTCGAGAAGAGCTTCGATCGTCCCTGGGCCACCGACGAGGTGCGGCAGGGAAGACTCGTGGTAATCGGCGAGAAGGGCCTCGACGTCGCCGCCATCGAGCGCGAGATCGTTGGCGAGGCGCTGGCGGCGTGAGGGACTGCTCGCCTCTTTCGCGCGCGATTCGGCCGGAGCTTTCCTTCTCCCGCAAGGGGAGAAGGGGGTCGCTCCATTATCGACGCGGCGGGGTCGGCTGATGCACCTTCTGGCGACCCAGAGCCGGAGCCTCGACGAGGGCGATGCGGCGGCGGACCTGGGCCAGAGCCCGGGCGACATCGTCGTGCTGTCCTTCTCCGACGCCGACCTCGGCGCGCTGGCGGCCGCTGCCGACGATCGCCTGGCGGACGCGCCGAGCCTGCGGCTGGCCTCGCTGTCGCGCCTGAAGCATCCCTATTCCGTCGACCTCTACGCCGAGAAGGTGGTCGCCAAAGCCCGCTTCGTGCTGGTGCGGCTGCTCGGGGGCATGGACTACTGGCGCTACGGCGTCGAGGAGCTGTCCCGCACGGCACGCGCCCGCGGCGTGACGCTGGCGCTGCTGCCCGGCTGCGACCGGCTCGACCCGCGCCTCGACGCGCTCTCGACATTGCCGGAGGAGGACCTGCGCCGGCTTTGGCGCTTCTTCAGCTACGGCGGCAGCGGCAACATGGGCGCCCTTCTCGGCTGGGTCTCCACCCACCTCGGCCAGCCGGCGCCATGGCGCGAGCCGCGCCCGCTGCCGCCGGCCGGGCGCTTCGTCGCCGGCTGCCGCGAGAGGCCGGGCGAAGGTGGCCGCGCGCTCATCACCTTCTACCGCTCCATGGTGCTCTCCGGCGACACCGCACCGGTGGCGGCGATGGCCGACGCGCTCGCCGCGCGCGGGCTCGCGGTGACGGCGCTCTACGCCACCAGCCTCAAGGATGTCGCCGCCGCGGGGATCATCGCGCGGTCCATCGACGCGCTTCGCCCCGACGTGATCGTCAACCTCACCGCCTTCTCCGGCCAGGGCGCGGACGGCGCCCCCAGCGTGCTCGACCGGGCCGACGCGCCGGTGCTGCAGGCGATCCTCGGCCAGGCCGCCGAGGAGGCCTGGCGCGCCAACCCGCGCGGCCTCGGGCCGGCCGACCTCGCCATGAACGTCGTGCTGCCGGAGATGGACGGACGGCTCGTCACCGCCGCGATCTCGTGCAAGGCCGAGAGTGGGCGCTCCGATGCTTTGGAGTTTTCGCGGCAGGTGCACCGTCCGCTGTCGGACCGTGTCGCCTTCGTGGCCGACCTCGCCGCCGCCTGGGCGAGGCTGCGGCGCAAGCCGGCGGCGGCGCGGCGCGTGGCGATGGTGCTCTCCGACTACCCCGGCAAGCTCGGGCGCGAGAGCTATGCCGTGGGGCTGGATACGCCGGCCAGCGTGCTGGCGATCTGCGCCGATCTGCGGGCGGACGGCTACGCAATCGGCGAGCTGCCGCCTGTTCCCGAACTGATGGACTCCCTGAAACGCGGTCCTTCTCCCGCTCGCGGGAGAAAGTGGCCCGACGCAGTCGGGTCGGACGAAGGCGCTTCAGGCACGGTCCCGACCTCCGAGCCCCATCCTGTACCGCCCTCATCCGACCCCGCTTCGCGGGGCCACCTTCTCCCGCCAGCGGGAGAAGGAACGCTCTCCCTTCGAGATTACCGCCGGCTGCTCGCAACCCTGCCGCCGACTTTCGTCGCCTCGGTCCAAGCGGCATGGGGCGACCCCGCCGCCGACCCCACCCTCGTCGACGACGCCTTCCCCATCCGCGCGCTCCATGCCGGCAACCTCGTGCTCGCCCTGCAGCCCGACCGCGGCCCGCGCGCGGCCCGCCAGGCGCAATATCACGACGTCGCCCTGCCGCCCTGCCACGCCTACGTCGCCTTCCATCTCTGGCTCCGGCACGTCTTCGCCGCCGACGCGCTGGTCCATTGCGGCACCCACGGCACGCTGGAGTGGTGCCCCGGCAAGCCCGTGGCGCTCACGGCGGCCTGCGCGCCCGAGGCGCTGCTCGGCCCGACGCCGCTGATCTATCCCTTCATCGTCAACAACCCCGGCGAGGCGGCGCAGGCCAAGCGGCGCAACGCGGCCGTCACGATCGGCCACCTGACGCCGCCGCTGATCGAGGCCGGCGTGCACGGCGCCGCCGCGGAGCTGGAGGCCCTGCTCGACGAATATGCCGCCGCCGACACGCTCGATCCCAGACGCGCCAAGCTGATCGCCCGCACCATCCTCGAGCGCGCCGTCGAAACCGGGCTGGCGGCGGAGGCCGGCATCGATGGCGCCGCCGGCGGCGACGCGCTGACGGCGCTCGATGGCTGGCTCTGCGACGTCAAGGAGATGCGCATCCGCGACGGGCTGCACGTGTTCGGACGAAGCCAAACGGACAAGCCCGAGGACCGCGCCTGCGCGGATGGCGAGCGCCGCGGCCTGCGCGCCGCGCTCGCCGGCCGCTTCGTGCCCGGTGGCCCGGCCGGCGCACCCTCGCGCGGGCGCCGCG
>CAZZWW010000332.1:0-3418 GCA_964657815.1 Vulcanimicrobiota bacterium
GAGGCCTGCACGGCGCCCCACACGCCGAGCACCAAGCCGGTCTGGCCCTCCTGCGCCATGCCCATCGCCGCCGTCAGCGTGCAATGGGCGAAGATGCCCGAGCCCAGGCCGATCAGCGCCACGCCGGCTGCGAACAACGCCGTCGAAGCGAAGGGCTCGGCGAAGATCACGGCGGTGAACGCGGTGATTCCGGTCACCAGGCCGATGGCGGCGAAACGATAGGGATCGGCGCCACGGCCGAGCCAGCGTGCCGCGGCGACGAAACCGAACAGGCCGCCGACGGCGAGCATCGCGGTGAGACCGGTCGTGGCGCCGACCGAGAGGCCCAGCACTTGGCCGCCATAGGGCTCCAGCAGCACGTCCTGCATGGAGAAGGCCATCGTGCCGAGCGCGACCGAAATCAACCGGCGCGCCGGCCGGCCCTGCTTGGCGAAGACGCGGCAGGCTTCGCGGAAGGTCGGCTGCGCCACCGTGGCGAGGCGCCGTCCGCGCGCCTCCTGCTTCCAGATCGCGAACAGGTTGAGGGCCATCGTCGTGAAGGCGGCCCCCTGCACGACCTGGATCAGCCGCACCTCGGAGAAATTCGCCAGCAGCGCGCCGAACAGCAGCGCCGAGACCATCATGCCGAGCATCATCATCACGCAGAGCAAAGCGACGACCTTGGGATGCGAGCGCTGCGGCGCGAGATCGGTGGCGAGCGCGAGGCCGGCGGTCTGCACCGTGTGCAGTCCTGCGCCCATCAGCAGGAAGGCGAGCGCGGCGGCGCCCTGCCCCACGACGGGCGGCGCCGACGTGTCACCACTCAGAAGGATGAGCGCGAACGGCATGATCGAGAGGCCACCGAACTGCAGCATCGTGCCGAACCAGAGATAGGGCACGCGCTTCCAGCCGAGCGCGGACTTGTGGTTGTCCGACTTGAAGCCGATGAGGGCGCGGAACGGCGCGAAAACCAGCGGCAGCGCGATCATGGAGGCGACGAGCCACACCGGTACGCCGAGCTCGACGATCATGACGCGGTTGAGCGTGCCGATGAGCAGCACCACGGCCATGCCGACCGTGACCTGGAACAGCGACAAACGCAGCAGCTTGGCGAGCGGCAGTTCTGCCGAGGCCGCGTCGGCGAACGGCAGCAGATCGGCCCCGAGCTTCATCCACTGCGTGGCGACGCTCTTCCTGCCCGCGTCGGCTGCCGCTCGATTCATGACTTCAGGATCTCCAGGGCCTGGGAGATGTAGAAACCCGTGCCGATGCGGCGTGTGCGCCCGATCGACCTGCCCGGCGGCAGGACTGCCTCGAGCCGGCGTCCGATCGTGCCGGGCGAGATCGGCTCGATGGCCGGCGAGCGGTCCGCGCGCGGGAACAGCTGGCCGGCGGCGTGCATCAACGTCAGCGCCGGCGTGCGCGGCGCGAAGGTGAAGACCATCGAGCCGGTCGTGCGGGCGGCGAGGCGCGCCGCCGCCTCGGCCATGTCGGCCGCGCGGTAGTGGATGAGCGAGTCCATCGCCACGACGTGGTCGAAACGGCCGAGTGCGGGATCGAGCATGTCGCCGGAACGGAACTCGATGGTGCCGGCGCCCGCCTCGACGCGCTCGCGGCCGAGGTCGACGAGGGTCGGCGAGAGATCGATGGCGACGACGCGGGCGCCGCGCCGCGCCAGCTCGGCGGCGAGCGCGCCGGTGCCGCAGCCGGCATCGAGCACGCGCTTGCCGGCAAGGTCCGCCGGCAGCCAGTCGAGGATGGTCTGGCGCATGGCGTCGCGCCCGGCGCGCACCGTGGCGCGGATCTTCGAGACCGGCGCGTCGGAGGTCAGCCTGGCCCAGGCCTCGGCCGCGGTGCGGTCGAAGTAGGTGTGGAGCTGGCCGCGGCGGGCGAGGTAGGAGGCGTTCTGCATCAATCGAACCCCAGCAGGTCGAAGATGTCGCGGTCCTTCATCGGCTTCGGCGTCAGCGGATCGGTGCCGGCGTAGAGAGTCTCGGCGAGTTGCATGTACTCGGCCTGCACGGCGAGGATCTCGGGCGTCTCGTCCATCTCGAACAGCGTCTGCTTCTTCAGCCGCGACTTGCGGATCGCGTCGAGCATGGGGAAGTGCGCGACCTTATTGAGGCCGACGACGTCGTTGTACTTGTCGACCTGGTCGGTGCCGTCGGAACGGTTGACGATGACGCCGCCGAAGCGAACCTTGTAGTTCTTGGCCTTGGCTTCGATCGCCGCCACGATGCGGTTCATCGCGAAGATCGAGTCGAAGTCGTTGGCCGTCACCACCAGCGCGCGGTCGGCGTGCTGGAGCGGTGCGGCGAAGCCGCCGCAGACGACGTCGCCGAGCACGTCGAAGATCACCACGTCGGTGTCGTCGAGCAGGTGGTGCTCCTTGAGCAGCTTGACGGTTTGTCCCACGACGTAGCCGCCGCAGCCGGTGCCAGCCGGCGGCCCGCCGGCCTCGACGCACATGACGCCGCCGACGCCCTCGAACACGAAATCCTCGGTGCGCAGCTCCTCGGTATGGAAGTCCACGGTCTCGAGGATATCGATGACCGTCGGCATCAGCTTCTTGGTCAGCGTGAAGGTCGAATCATGCTTGGGGTCGCAGCCGATCTGCAGCACCCGCTTGCCCAGTCTGGAGAAGGCGACCGAGAGGTTGGATGAGGTCGTCGACTTGCCGATGCCGCCCTTGCCGTAGACGGCGAACACCTTGGCCGTGCCGATCTTGTCGGTCGGGTCCAGGTGCACCTGGACCGAACCGTCGCCGTCGAGGAAGCCGGCGGCGCGGCAGGAGGTCGGACCGGGGGCCTTGAAAGGGGCGTTCATGGCGTTGCTCGATCAGCGGGAGAAATGGGCTTTGGCATCGTAGAGCGTGTCGATCGTGACGAGCGCGATGGCGCGCTCGGCGGCGTAGGCCTCGGTGTTGCGGCGCGCCTTGCCGCGGACGAAGAACGGGATCTTGCCGAGCTCCTTCTCCGCCTCGGGCGACCAGGTCAGCGTCGTCGGCTTCTCCAGCACGGCGACGTCGCCGGCGGGCTGCGGAGCCGCCGTCTCGACCGGCGCCACGACCGTGGCCTTGGTGCCCGTCGTGGCGAGATGCGAGGGCACGGCGCGGTCGTGGAACTCGCCGTCGTCGCGGAACATGCCGAGGAGGTGTTCCTCCAAGCCCATCATGAGCGGATGGACGAAGGTGTCGAAGATGACGTTGGCGCCCTCGAAGCCCATCTGCGGCGAATAACGCGCGGGAAAGTCCTGCACGTGCACCGGCGCCGAGATCACGGCGCAGGGGATGCCGAGCCGCTTGGCGACGTGGCGCTCCATCTGCGTGCCGAGCACCAGCTCGGGCTGCAGGCGCTGGATCGCGTCCTCCACCGCGAGGAAATCGTCGGAGACGATGGCCTCGGCCTCGTAGCGGCCGGCCAGGTCGCGCACGTCGCGG
>CAZZWW010000333.1:0-3396 GCA_964657815.1 Vulcanimicrobiota bacterium
CCGGACTGGGTGGCGGCATGCCCGAACCGACGCCCGAACAGATCGAGGCGCTCACCAAGCAGATGGGCGGCAAGATGCCGAACATGCCGGGTCTGCCGGGGCTCGGCGGCCGTGGCGGCCTGCCGGGCCTCGGCGGCGGCGGCTTTCCGTTCGGGAAGAAGCGATGAGTGTACCCACCCGTGTCATCCCGGGGCTCGGCGCAAGCCGAGAACCCGGAACCCATTGCCGCTTCCGGAAGCGCTCTCCTCGTTGAGCGCAACCGGTTCCGGGTTCTCGCTTCGCGAGCCCCGGAACGACAAAGGTTCCCAGCAAACAACCCACCACCTGAAGAAAGAACACCCATGTCCCTGAAGATTCGCCTGTCCCGCGGCGGCGCCAAGAAGCGCCCGTTCTACCGCATCGTCGTCGCCGATGCCCGCATGCCGCGCGACGGCCGCTTCGTCGAGCGCATCGGCACGTTCGACCCGATCAAGCCCAAGGATGCCGCCGACCGCCTCGTCGTCGACGCCGACAAGGCGCGTGACTGGATCAGCAAGGGTGCGCAGCCGACAGACCGTGTCATCCGCCTGCTCGAGACGGTGGGTGTCGGCACGCGCGAGCAGGGCAACAACCCCAAGAAGGGCCTGCCCAAGAAGAAGGCGCAGGAGCGTTCCGCCGCCGCCGAAGCCGCCGCCGAGAAGGCCCGCGTTGCCGCCGCCGAGAAGGCCGCCGCGCCCGCGCCGGAGCCCGAGGCGGCGAGCGAGGACGCTGCCGCGTAAGGCTTGCGTCTTGACCGACGGCACGATCCTGGTCGGGCGCTTCGGTGCCCCGCACGGCGTGCGGGGCGAGGTGCGTCTGCAGAGCTTCACCGGCGAGCCGCGCGCCATCGCCGGCTACGGGCCGCTGCAGGCCAAGGATGGCCGGCGCTTCACGCTGTCCGCCGTCCGTCTCGTCAAGGACAACATGCTGGTCGCCCGCGTCGTCGGCATCGCCGATCGCGACGCCGCGGTAGCGCTGACCAACCTTGAGCTCTACGTCGCGCGCACGGCGCTGCCGCCGCCCGACGAGGACGAGGTGTACGTCGCCGACCTCGTCGGCATGGCGGCACTCGACAGAGACGGCCGGGCGCTCGGCACGGTCGTCGACGTGCCCAATTACGGCGGCGGCGACCTCGTCGAGGTGGCCCCGCCGGGCGGCGGCGAGACGCTCCTGTTCCCCTTCACGAAGGCCGTGGTGCCGACGATCGACTTAGCCGGCCGGACGCTGACCGTCGTGCCGCCGGACGAGGTGGAGGAGGGGGAAGCATCCTCGCTCGATCCTTGAAGTCCCGCATTCGGCAACCCAACTGATTCTCGCAGAAAATTCTTCTCCAATCGGACAGGCTTTCCCTCTGCAATCGTGCACGCGGCCGGTCCGCGGCGCCCAGGCGGGCGGTTGACGACGGGCGAATTTAGGGGTCCACTTCCCGCATCGAAACAGCCGGCCAGCGGTCAAGCTACGCTTCCGCCGACCGGCCCGGCCAAGCTATCGCGGCTTGGCCATCGAACCAGGTGTTCACGAGACGCAGCGACGACGTCGCGCGGCGCTCGAGGACCGGAGACCTTGTTACCATCACCGCGATGCGGTGGGCCTTCCGGCTCGCGCTCGCCGAAACCTGGGACTCGCCTACGGCGCGCCCCACCGCCGCTGTTTGACATCGTGAATCAGAGATCGCGCCGGCAGCGGAACCCGTTCGGCCGGCAGGTGCCGCACGTCTTGACGGCAGCGCACATCCTCTTTCCCCGCTTGGCGAAGCGGGGGCGTGGGCTTGGCGTTCAACCGGACCGGGATGCGCTCTACCGCCCCAGCGTCGCCTTGAACTCGATCAGGTGGTCGCGGTACTCGAGCGCCTTGCGCTTCGTCTCGTCGCCGCCGGCATCCTCGGCCGCCTTGTCCGCCGTCTGGATCTCCTCGTCGATCGCGGCGCCGTCGATCTCGTCGATCTTCACGGCGTAGTCGGCGAGGATGGTGAACACCTCGGGAGACACGTCGGCGAAGCCGCCGCGCACGTAGAACTCCTCGTCCTTGCCGCCGCCCTTGATGCGCACGACGCCGGGCTTCAGCACCGTCATGAAGGGCGCGTGATCCTTCAGCACGGTGAACTCGCCCTCGATGCCGGACGCGATCACGGCCTCGACCTCGCCCGAGAAGAGCAGCTTTTCCGGCGACACCAGATCGAAGGGGAAGGCCATGGGTGGAAGTCCTTAGCGGCGGCGGTCGGCGGCGAACCCGGCGAGGAGCCCGATGATGCCGCCGGCCAGCGTGTAGAGGAGGATGTGTCGGCTTTGGCCGCCGGTGATCCCGTCGGAGGGGCCGGCGGACACCTGGTTGTTCTGGAACTCGATGGTCGTGCCGCCGAGCTTGATCTCGGCGGCTTCCGGCCGTGTGAGATAACCGACGACGGCGCCGACGAGGAGGCCGAGCATTAGAAGCGCGACCTTCGGGTTCGGCGACATGCCTAGTTGTCGGCCTTCATCTTCTTGGCCTTCTCCTCGGCCTGCTCGATCGTGCCGACCATGTAGAAGGCCGCCTCGGGCAGCGCGTCGTACTTGCCTTCGACGAGGCCCTTGAAGCCCTTGATCGTGTCCTCGAGCGGCACCTGCACGCCGTCCGAGCCGGTGAAGACCTTGGCGACATCGAAGGGCTGCGAGAAGAAGCGCTCGATCTTGCGGGCGCGGGCGACGGTCTGCTTGTCCTCTTCCGACAGTTCGTCCATGCCCAGAATCGCGATGATGTCCTGCAGCGACTTGTAGCGCTGCAGCGTCTGCTGGACCTTGCGGGCGACGGCGTAGTGCTCCTCGCCGACGATCAGCGGCGAGAGCATGCGCGAGGTCGAGTCGAGCGGATCGACGGCGGGGTAGATGCCCTTCTCGGCGATCGAGCGCGACAGCACCGTCGTCGCGTCCAGGTGGGCGAACGAGGTGGCCGGCGCCGGGTCGGTCAGATCGTCGGCCGGCACGTAGATCGCCTGCACCGAGGTGATCGAGCCCTTGGTGGTGGTGGTGATGCGCTCCTGCAGCGCGCCCATGTCGGTCGCGAGCGTGGGCTGGTAGCCCACCGCCGAAGGGATGCGGCCGAGCAGGGCGGACACTTCCGAGCCGGCCTGCGTGAAGCGGAAGATGTTGTCGACGAAGAACAGCACGTCCTGGCCCTGGTCGCGGAAATCCTCGGCGATGGTCAGGCCCGTCAGCGCGACGCGGGCGCGGGCGCCCGGCGGCTCGTTCATCTGACCATAGACCAGCGCGCATTTCGAACCCTCGGCCGAGCCGCCGTGCTCGTGCGGGTCGACGTTGACCTTGGACTCGATCATCTCGTGATAGAGGTCGTTGCCCTCGCGGGTGCGCTCGCCGACGCCGGCGAACACCGAGTAGCCGCCGT
>CAZZWW010000334.1:0-3391 GCA_964657815.1 Vulcanimicrobiota bacterium
CACCCTTTCCGCCGCCAACCGGATCAACGACCTGGCAGGCGTTTCGGGCATTTCCTTCATGAGAAGCGCCTTTGACGGGCGTATGAAGCCGGTTCGTGTCGCTCGCCACGCCGAAGTCAGCATAGACCTGCCAAGTTTGGATCGCTTAGCGGACGGCGTCGGGTGCCTGAGCCCTTCTGTCTGCTAGGTACTTCAGCGCTGCTCGCGTGAAAGGATCGTGCTTTTGCGGGGGCGGTAAAGGCAGGGACGGGCGCGCAGCCAACGCCACTTCCGACGCGATCACGCGCCTCAAGGCTTCGACGTAGTTCTTGAAAAGCGGGTCGTCGTTCTCCAGCGGCATGGCTACTCCGAACAAGCCGAGCGGCGGCATTTCTGCCCTCATTTGTTGGTAGCATTTGATGGATGATATGTCTTCCTTTTCAGCTCTGCGCGGCCGGTGCTCGCGAGTCGGCTGATACCAAAACGCTTCGTCTCTATAGTCCTGCGATCATTACGAAGTGTTTCTTTTGCAGTTGCGCGACTTCGCTTGCGTTTCTTGAGCAAGAGCAGCACACCTATCGTCTCGATCAAATTCTAGTCTTTTCACCGCAATTTCTTGCTTGCTAAGCCGCCGCTTTGCCCGATCGATCGTATAGACGACATTTTGGTCTCGGTCCGGCCAGTCATGCAAACCCTTCGGCCAAGGGACACAGGCCGTCCGCTGCATACGGAAGGGATAATCCCAGACGGCCTGTGGCTGCATACTGGGAGCCTGCAGCGCAGGTTCCAAGCAGCGTAAGCCCGGATCGTTCGGCTAATGTTTGTTGCGGATCGCCGCCAAGACTATGCTTAAGCTGCCGGGTGTAGCATTGGAGCGTTGCAATGGAGCGTGTGCATACACAGACGATCGTCGCCGAGACGAGCGACCACGCCCGCGAGAAAGTCGAAGAACAGGAGCGACTTATCGCCCCCATGCGAACTGGCGATCCCAGATTGCCGAAGGCCATGGTCATCCTGCGGACCTTACGCGAGAACCTAGCTGCGGCTGAATTCAACGAGATGTTCGATGTGCAGGGCAACCGCGGGCGGCTTTGAGCGCCATTGGCGTCTGGACGCTGGCGGGCGCCTGCGAGGCTTTCTCGGCCTTCCGTCGAGCCTCGTCGCGCATCGCCCGGAGCCGAGCCTCGCCGTCTTGGCATCCGCGCAATTCATTTGTGCGAGGCACGAATAATGTCCTATGTTAGTGCTGCCTGTTGGAGAGCAGCCAGTGGGTTCGCGAGAAGGCAGCAGGAGCGACTTGCATGACGAAGGGGGCCAACCAAGGGCTCTTCCCCGAGGAAAGTGACGCCGGCGAAGCAGACGACGAATTCCTGCTACGCGAAGGCCTCGACCTCCTCTCGGACTTTCGGTCGATCGCCAACGAGAGTTTGCGGGACCACATCCGAGCAATGATCAAGGCAATTGCGGTCGCACAGGCGTTCCCGTGAGACCGCAGTCCGCGACAACCCGAAACCATCGGGGGTCGGCGCAAGAAAGCTGCCGGATCAGGCGATGACCGCCCGGCCAGAGAAGCGAGCTGATTTGCCGCGCCTCCTCACGAACAGCTCGGCAGGGCTGAATGTCAGGCCTTACGAACGTGCAGCCAGGTCGATCAGGCCGCCGAACCAACGACTGGGATCATAATCCGAACGCAACGAGGCCTCAAGGGCCTCAGCCCAGCGGCGCGTTCAGGATCCACCGGTGGCCGAAGGGGTCGCGGAAGGTGGCGAGGCGGGTGCCCCAGAAGGAGTTGGTCGGTTGCGTCTCGGCCTTGCCGCCGAGGCCGGTGGCCTTGGCGAAGGTGTCGTCGACATGCTTGGCGGTGTTCAGCTCGAGGCTGACCGACATGGTCACCGGCTCGCCGGGGATGCCGATCCGGGTCTGGCCGAACTCGGGAAAGGCGTCGGCCAGCATGATCGACCCGCCGTTGATGCGCAGCTCGCAATGGAGGGTGCGCAGGCCGTCCAGCGCCGGCATGAACGCCACCTGCTCGGCGCCGAACACGGATTTGTAGAAGGCGATGGCGGCGAGCGCGGGGGAGACGGTGAGGTAGGGCGCGACGGGCGGGCGCGTGGGCATCGAATCCTTGCTCTTTTCCCTCGGCATCGTTGCGCGTAACACGGCCGCGCTTACCTTTGGAAGCCGCAGACCACCACGGACAGGACGATGACCGCGCCGCGCACGCTCTACGACAAGATTTGGGACGACCACGTCGTCGAAGCCCAGGCGGACGGCACGGCGCTCCTCTACATCGATCGGCATCTGGTCCACGAGGTGACGAGTCCCCAGGCGTTCGAAGGGCTGCGCATGGCCGGGCGCAAGGTGCACGCGCCGGAGCGCACGCTGGCGGTGGTGGACCACAACATCCCCACGACCGACCGCTCCAAGGGCATCGAGGACCCCGAGAGCCGTCTGCAGATCGAGACGCTCGCCGCCAACGTCGCGGAGTTCGGCGTCGAGTACTTCGACCAGCACGACCGCCGCCAGGGCATCGTCCACATGATCGGCCCCGAGCAGGGCTTCACCCTGCCCGGCAGCACGATCGTCTGCGGCGATTCCCATACCTCGACCCACGGCGCCTTCGGCGCGCTGGCCTGGGGCATCGGCACTTCCGAGGTCGAGCACGTGCTGGCCACCCAGACGCTGGTGCAGAAGAAGGCGCGCAACATGCGCGTGCTCGTCGAGGGCGAGGCGGCGCCGGGCGTCACGGCCAAGGACATCATCCTCGCCATCATCGGCGAGATCGGCACGGCCGGCGGCACCGGCCACGTCATCGAATACGCCGGCGCGGCGATCCGCGCGCTCTCGCTCGAGGGCCGCATGACGATCTGCAACATGTCGATCGAAGGCGGCGCCCGCGCCGGCATGGTCGCACCCGACGACAAGACCTATCGCTACCTCGAGGGCAAGCCGCGGGTGCCGCAGGGCGAGGCGTTCGACAAGGCCGTCGCCTACTGGCGCGGGCTCTTCACCGACGAGGGCGCGCATTGGGACAAGGAGGTGCGGCTCGACGCCGCCAACCTCTCCCCGATCGTGTCGTGGGGCACCAGCCCGCAGGACGTGATCACCGTCGCCGGGACGGTGCCGCACGCCGAGGACGCGCCCGACGAGAGCAAGCGCGCCGCGATCCGCCGCGCCCTCGACTACATGGGGCTGAAGGGCGGCGAGCGGATCACCGACATCGCGCTCGACAAGGTGTTCATCGGCTCCTGCACCAACAGCCGCATTGAGGACCTGCGCGCCGCCGCCGGCATCGTCGCCGGCCGCAAGGTGGCCGAGCGGGTCGAGGCGATGGTGGTGCCGGGCTCGGGCCTGGTGAAGGCCCAGGCCGAGGCCGAGGGCCTCGACAAGGTGTTCCTCGACGCCGGCTTCG
>CAZZWW010000335.1:0-3352 GCA_964657815.1 Vulcanimicrobiota bacterium
CGGCGGCCGCGGCGGGAGCCGCCCCCCGAGCGCTGCTCATCCTCGACCTCGACGGCTTCAAGCAGGTCAACGACGACCTGGGGCACGCGCAGGGCGACGCCCTGCTGGCCGCCGTCGCCGCGACCCTCGTGCGAGTGGCTCCCAAGGACGCCGTGGTGGCGCGGCTCGGCGGCGACGAGTTCGCGATCCTCTACGCCCCGACCAGCACCTCCGGTCCCGAAACGCTGGCGCTCGCGGTCATCAAGGCGGTGTCGGCCCCGTTCACGCTGGACGATCAGCAGGCGCGGATCGGCGCGAGCATCGGCATCGCCTTGACGCCCGAGCACGCGGTCCTTCCGCGCGACCTCGCGCGCAAGGCGGACCTCGCGCTCTATCGCGCCAAGGCGGCGGGTCGCGGCCGGCACGTCGTCTTCGTCGAGTCCTACGAGCGCGAACGCGAGGAGAAGGCCCGGCTCGAGGCCGACATCGGCCTCGCCCTCGAGCGCGACGAGTTCACCCTGCACTACCAGCCGCTGCTCGACATCGCCGAGGCCCGGGTCGGCAGCCTCGAGGCGCTGATCCGCTGGACCTCGCCGACGCGCGGCGCGGTGCCACCGGTCGAGTTCATCCCGGCGGCGGAGGGCACCGGCCTCATCGTCGCCATCGGCCGCTTCGTGCTGGCACGCGCCTGCCGCGATGCCGCGACCTGGCCGCTGCCGGTGCCGGTCGCCGTCAACATCTCGCCGCAGCACCTGCGCAACCCCGCCTTCAAGGCCGACGTCGTCGAGGCGCTCAAGGCCAGCGGCCTGCCGCCGTCGCGGCTCGAGATCGAGCTCACCGAGGGCGTCTTCCTCGACGCCTCGGGTGCCTCGCTCGATGCGCTGACATGGCTTCGCGAGCGCGGGATCAAGGTGGCGATCGACGACTTCGGCACGGGCTTCTCGTCGCTGGGCTACCTGGTCGATTTCCCCGTGGACAAGATCAAGATCGATCGCTCCTTCGTCGCCGGCCTCCTCGCGAGTCAGCAGAGCCGGGCCGTCGTCGACGCCATCCTGACGCTGGCCCGCGCCCTGGGCATGCGGGTCGTGGCCGAGGGCGTCGAGACGGCCGAGCAGGCGCTGGCGCTGAAGCTGCGTCGCTGCGACGACCTGCAGGGCTTCCTGATCAGCAGGCCGCAGCCGGCCGACGCGATCGGCCGGCTCCTCGTCGACCTGCCCGGCGCGCTGCGCTCCCGCGTGCCGGCGCTGCTCGAATCCTCGCTGGCGGCGGCGCTCGTGATGAAACGCTCGGCTTGAGCGGCCTGTCCCGGGGTGCTCGGCGTCAGACGATCTCCGCGAGCAGGGCGCGGAAGCGTTCCGGGTCGATGCGGAAGTCCGCGTTCATGTCGGGATCGGGACCGACGGCCTCGCCGTGCAGCGAGAGGTAGCGCCCCCGCTTGAGGCTCATCAGCGTCGAGAAGACATCGTCCTGCATGAAGGGGCTCGTCAGGGCGAAGAGGGTCGGAGACCCGGCGGCGAAGGCCACGTTGGTAAGCGCCGCGCCGTGGTCGCCGACGACGATCCGCGCGTTCCGGAACAGGCCGATCTGCTGGTAGAGCGTGAGGACCTCCGGCTCGACGATCAGGAAACCATGCTGGCGGAGCACGGGGAGCAGCTCCGCCTCGTTGCGGAGGCGGCGCCGGCCCGCGTTGTTGCGTGACACGTAGACACGCGGCCGGCCGCAGGGATGGGCGCGCACCCGGGCGGCGAGCTGTTCCAGCACCGACACGCAGCGCGGTGCGATGTGCCAGAGACGCTCGGTCATCGGGCTGGGATAGATCAGCCGATCGACCGCGACGGGCTCCTCCCCGACCTCGACGATCTGGTCGCGCCGGATGCCGAACAGGGCGAGCGAATCCTCGTAGACCTCCTGCATGGCGCGGCCGTGACAGGCCGAGACGATGAAGCCGAGATCGGCGAGGTTGAAGCGCTCCTCGACGAGCGCGAGACGCGGCAGCCCATCGACGAGCCAATGCCCGTAATCGGCGTCCCGGTGCTGCTTGAGCATCACGTAGGGGCGCCCGCTCAGGCGCCGCATGATCGCGACGGATCGTGATCGCGCGACCGGATCGTCCGCTTCGCGATCGACGAGGCTGTCGGCGGCGATCGTGCCGTCGGCGGTCTCGACGATGCCGTCGCGCACGATCGCATGGTCGAGCACCGCCACGCGCGCCTGAGGCGGGGCGATCGGCGTGGGTTCGCGCGCCGCCATCTCGGCGGCGAGCACCGGGGGTGCGTCGACGATCGTGCAAGGCACGCGTCGGGCCGGTCCGCCGGTGTCGGCGGCGAAGCTCTCGACGCCGGGCAGCGTGGCGACAGGCATGGTCACGCCCCTCCGACGCTCCCCGATCGCGAGAAGGTACCCGGGGAGGGGCAGGCCCCGCCTTAGGACGTTGGCCTCGCGCCTCACCGCTTCGACGAAGCGGCTCCGTACGGCGTGCGGCGACGCGGCTTCGCCCAACGCCTGGACGCGCGCGCTCACGGCCGCACCTCGAAACCAGCGGGCAGCCGGTGCGCATGGCGGAACGCGGCCGGGGCGAAGGTGAGCGCGAACGGCACCAGCAACGCGGACGCGAACACGAGCCCGCGCAGGAGGCCGTCGAGATGCTGACGCGCGACGCCGTCGCGGGACGACCGCTCGCGCCGGCCGGCGTCGTCGAGGAGGTCGGAGAAGGTCGTGTCGGACAGGAGGCTCAGGTGCATCACCGTTCCTTGTGGGAAAATGTCACACAGGCTCATTACGTGGGATTATTTCCCACGTCAAGAGTTTGTGGGATTGATTCCCACGCGAGCGTGGGGAATGACATGGCTCATGACCGACACGATTCCAGGCACCGCTCCCGAGGCGGCCCGGCTGCAGGCGCCCTTGGCGCGGCTGCTGCGCCCGCTCGTGCGACTGCTCGTGCGCGCCGGCATCACCTTCCCGGCCATCTGCGACCTGCTGCGCGAGCTCTACGTGAACGTCGCGGAATACGATTTCGCCCTGCCTGGGAAAAGCCAGACGGACAGCCGCGTCAGCCTGCTCACCGGCATCCACCGCAAGGAGGTGGCGCGCCTGCGCGGCGCCGGCGCGCCCGTCTCGAGCGTTCCGGCGGCGGTGTCGCGCACGAGCCGCATCCTCGCCCGCTGGATCGCCGCGCCCGAATTCACCGACGACGACGGCAAGCCGCTGCCCCTGGCGCGCGGCGAGGCCGATGGCACACCCTCCTTCGAAGGACTGGTCAGCTCCGTGACGCGCGACCTGCGGCCCCGCGCCGTGCTCGACGAATGGCTCGACCGCCGCCTCGTGGTGCTCGATGCCGCCGAGCGCGTCGTTTTGACCGACACCGCCTTCG
>CAZZWW010000336.1:0-3338 GCA_964657815.1 Vulcanimicrobiota bacterium
CGCCGTCTCGGAGCAGGTTGTCGAGGCTCCAGGATCGTTCGGGCTCGAGCGATACGACGTCGTGGCCGAGGGCCTGCAGCTCGCGCAGCACGCCGCGCAGGAAATGGGCGTTGCCGTGGTTCCAGCACGAGCGAAGCGAATGCGTGAAGGTGACGATCTTCACGCGTCGACCGCTGCTGTGGCGGCGGAACGAACCGGCTTCCCGCCGTAGACCGCCATCATGCCCTCGGCCATCGCCTGCACCGAATAGGCGCGCGCACGGTCCCTCGCGGCCAGCCCCAGCTCCCGACGCCGCGCGCGATCGTCGATCAGTCGCTGCAGCCCGCCGGCGAGGTCCGCAGGATCGTCGGCGTCGACGAAGAGCGCGGCGTCGCCCCAGAGCTCGCGCAGGCTCGGGATGTCGTTCAGAACCAGGGCGCAGCCAGCCTGCGCCGCCTCGAGGATGGCGAGGCCGAACGGCTCGTAGCGCGCAGGCGACACGAAGATCGGACGCTGGGCGAGATGTCCCCGCACCCGCTCGCCCGGCCAGTGCCCGGTCGACCTCAGCGCCGCGAAGCGCACGCGGCCGCCCTCGGGCTTGGCCACCCCGCCGGCGGCGCGCACCGGCCATGCGACGCGGCCTGCGGCGCTGTTGAGAGCTTGGACGTTCTTGCCTTCGTCCCAGAGACGCCCCGCGGCGAAGACCTCGTCGATCTCGTCGCCGGCTGAGGCCGGCGCCGGAGCGCGGCCGTTGTGCACCGCCAGCGGCAGGCCCGGCAGCGCGTGGATCGCACGTGTCGACGCGGCGAAGGCCGCCGTCGGTGCTACGGTGACGTCGGCTGCAGCGAGGCCCTCGCCGGTCATCGCGGCGCACCAGCCGTAGCGTTCCGGCAGTTTCGAGCCGTGCACCGCCGCCCACCAGGTGGCGACACAGGAATGGCTGACCGCGACGACGCGACCGGCGAAGCGCGCGTCGGCAGCCAGCGCGGGCGTGTTGAGCTGCACGACGTCGGCCCCGAAGGCGCGGGCGAGCCGCGCCACCGCCTTGCCGGCGAGGCGCACCGCGTCGCGCCCCGGTGCCATCCATTCCAGCGCATGGCCGGTCTCGACGACGTCGAGGCTGCGGCGCTGAGCCTCGACGCGCTGCTCGGCGTCGGGACGGGGGCCGAGCGTCACGACACGCACCGTGGCACCGGCCTCCACCAGCGCGCCGGCAAGGTCCATCGTGTAGGTCCAGACCCCGCCGACCGCATCGGTGGTGATCAGGATGCGAGCGCCGTCCATCGTCACGCGCAGCAGGCTTCGAGCTGGTGCAGCGGCAGCGGGCGCTCCTCCTGGATCTCGCTGAAGTCGGCGAACTGCGACAGGTAATGTTCGTGCGCGCGCTCCCAGGCGCGCTCGTCGGGCATCCCCCACATCCGTCGGTAGTCCGGCGAGCTGGGGTAGGGGTAGAGCGGCACGGGATCGTTGGCCCACACACCATGTTCGTGCAGCCTTGCGCGCCAGGCGGCGACCAGCTCGGCCTCGTCCGCGCGCGTCTCGATGAGGTTGGCCTGCACGAAGGGCACGGAGCGCTTGGCGTGGATGAGGCGGTCGGCGAGTTCGTCGGTGGTCATGCGGCAGCGCTTGTCGAGCGCGGCGCGGCCGGCCTCGGTCAGGCTCTCGACGCCGGCCTCGATCGACACACAGCCGGCGTAGCCCAGCAGGTCGAGCATCTCGGGCTTCCACAGGTCGATGCGGGTCTGGATGCCGAATTGCAGCTTCCGCTCGACAAGCGCCTCGAGCAGCGGCGCATTGGGCAGGAAGATCTCGTCGATGAAATAGACGTAGGTGACGCCCTGCGCGATCAGCGCATCGATCTCCCGCAGCAGCGGCGGGAGCGCCCGGCGCCGGTAGCCGTCGCGGAAGTCGATCTTCGCGCAGAAGGTGCAATGGTAAGGGCAGCCGCGCGAGGCCTCGACTTCGGCGCCGGGGCCGTCGGGCTCGCGGTCGAAGCGATGGTGATGGTGATGGTGGCGTGCGATCCATTCGTCGGGCCAGGCCAGCGCCGGCTCGTCGACGAACGCCGTCGCATGCGGCGCCCCGGTCACAACAACCGCGCCGCCGGAAAGAAAGGCCAGCGCCGGAATCATCGCCAGCGGCTCGTCCGAGGCGAGGCGCGGCAGCAGCTCCTCCGGCTCGCCGCGCACGACGACGTCGCATTCGAGCTTGCGCAGCGTGGTCTCCGGCGTCGCCGAGCCGTGCGGCCCGATCGCCACCGTGCGGCCGCCGCGCCGGCCGAGCGCGTCGAGGAAGGCGCGCGGCACCCGCAGCTCCGGCGGGGCGCAGCGCCAGAACAGGTAGGACGGCGCGGTGGTCACCACGCTCATGTCGGCGGCGAAAGCGGCGACCGCGTCGGCCAGCTCTTCGTTGGTCCGGCCGCAGAGGTGGCCGTCGAGCAGCAGCACCTCGTGCCCGGCGCGTTCCAGCCAGGCCTTGCCGTAGCCCAGCTCGAGCGGGAGGTGCGGGGCGCGACAGCCGAAATAGATGCTGCCCTCGTAGCTCCAGCTCGGATTGACCAGGGCGACGCGCATCAGATCGCCTCGACGGGGATGCGGGCCGGCACGGCGGTGCGGCACCAGGCGACGAGGTCGGCGACGCCCTCGCGCCATGCCCGCGGCGCCGGCAGGGCCAGCCGCGCGTCGATCTGGCGCCGGTCGGAGACGTACCAGCGCTGGTCGCCGGCGCGCCAGTCTTCGAAGGCGACGCGCGCCTCGATGCCGAGCAAGAACTCGATGTGTCGGATCAGCTCGATCAGGCTGACGGCGTTCTGCGGCCCTCCACCGAGGTTGAAGGCTTGACCGGAAACGCCGTCGAGCGCCTCCCATGCCGAGAGATAGGCCTCGACGGCGTCATCGACGTGGAGGATGTCGCGCACCTGGTGGCCGTCGCCGAACAGGGTGATCGTCTCGCCCGCGAGCGCGCTGCGGACGAAATGCGCCACCCAGCCCTGGTCCTCGGTGCCCATCTGGTGCGGCCCGTAGATGCAGCTCATGCGCATGACGCATGTGCGCAGGCCGAAGCTGTGGGCGTAGTCGAGCACGTACTGGTCGGCCGCGCCCTTGGAGCAGCCGTAGGGCGTGTGAAAGGAAAGGCCGATGCTCTCGCCGACGCCGGCGCGCCGCAGTTCGGGATCGCGCGGCGCGTAGGCGTCGTTCGCGTGCGCCAGGGCGACGGCGGAGAGGTTGCCGTAGACCTTGTTGGTCGAGGCGAAGACGAGCGGTGCCCCCGGGTTGCCGTGGCGCACCGCCTCCAGCAGGTCGACCGTGGCGGCGATGTTGACCGCGAAATCCTCCGTCGGATCGACGAGGCTGGTGGTG
>CAZZWW010000337.1:0-3321 GCA_964657815.1 Vulcanimicrobiota bacterium
AGTCGATAGCCTTGGTGTTGGCGTCGGTGTCGCTCTCGTTCATCGAGCGGCGGATCGACATGCGCCAGTTCGTGGCGGCGAAGGTCCAGGCGAGGTAGACGGCAATCATGCCCAGCACAACGCCGACGTAAGCCATGTCGAACTGGAAGAAGAGCACCACCAGGATCAGCGCGAATTCGACCACCGTCGGGACGGCGGTCAGCATGATGACGCGCACGATCGTCTCGATGGCATTGCGGCCGCGCTCCAGCACGCGGGTGAGGCCGCCGGTCTTGCGCTCGAGGTGGAAGCGCAGGCTGAGGTTGTGGAGGTGCACGAAGACCTCCTGCGCCAGGCGGCGGACGGCGTTCATCGCCACGGCGGCGAAGAGCGCATCACGGCCCTGCGTGGTCAGCTGCATCAGGACGCGACCGACGCCGTAGAGCACCGTCAGCGCCAGCGGTCCGAGCACGAAGCCGACCACGAGATGAGTGTCGTGGCGGCCGCCGCGAGCCTCCGAAGCGATCGCGTCCGTCGCCCATTTGAACGCGTAGGGCACGGCGACGGTGACGAGCTTGGCCACGAGCATCAGCGCGAAGGCAAGATAGATCCGGCGTCGTAGGTCCGGGCGTGTCGCCGGCCAGACGTAGGGCGACAGCTTGCGCAGCACATCCGAGAAGCGCGGCGCTTCGGGCTTCGATCGGTCGATGGCGGTATCGTGGGGAGATGGCGGGAGCGGAGGCATATAGAGCCCATATAGGGGAGCCGATGCTGCGGCGCACGCTGAAGCATGCCCGCACGTGCGTTTGCCGTTGTCGCA
The DNA here is from genome assembly GCA_964657815.1 of Vulcanimicrobiota bacterium. Taxonomy (GTDB): domain Bacteria; phylum Pseudomonadota; class Alphaproteobacteria; order Rhizobiales; family Beijerinckiaceae; genus RH-AL1. The sequence goes on from CAZZWW010000337.1 coordinate 800, forward strand.
TTCACCAGATGGCAACCATGCCGGCGATCTGCCCGAACGGAAACTTATCACCCGTTAAGCCGCAATTCGTCTCGTGGGTCCTCCGCCGGGACAGCTTGATGCCGCTTGTTCAATCCATTGCCGCCCGCTTGCACCGTTACCGCGAGGCGCCCTTCATCCAGCGCGCCCAGCTGCGCTCGCTGGCACGGCGCCTGCCGATGCTCTATTCCGTGCTGGTGAGCAGCGCTGTGACGCTTTCGGTGCATGTCGGCCGGGCCCCGTTCTGGCTCGCCGTCGTAGTGCCGGGCTGCCTGCTCCCCATTGGCGTCCTGCGCGTCGTGCAATGGTGGCGGCTCGATGTCGACCGGCTCGACGACCGCGGCGTGACGCAGCGCTTACGCACGTCCACCGTCATCGTGACGACCCTCTCGCTCGGCTTCACCCTGTGGTCCTTAGCGCTCCTGCCGTTCGCGGGGAGCGAACAGGAGCGAGGCGCGATGGTCTCCTTTCTCTCGATCATGATCGTCGGCACGATGTTCTGCCTCGTGCACCTGCGTTTCGCGGCGCCGCTGCTCGTCGCGCTCGTCGTCGCACCGACCGCCGGCACGTTGTTGGCGAACGCTACCCTGGCGTCGGCCGCGGTCTCGATCGACCTGCTCGTCGTCACGATCGTCATGTGCATCAGCTCGGCCGGCTACTACCGCGATTTCCGCAGGCTCAACCAGGCACTTGAGGAACTCGCCGAGCTCAGCCGGGCGCACGAGAGGGCGGCTCGGATCGACAGCCTCACGGGGATCGGCAACCGCCGCGAGTTCTTCGGCGCGCTCGACGCGGCGGTGGTCCGGCATGACAGCGAAGCCGGCGCTTTCGTGGTCGGGCTCATCGACCTCGACGGCTTCAAGTCGGTCAACGACCTGCACGGCCACGCCTCCGGCGACGAGCTGCTCGCGAAGGTCGCGGAACGCCTGCGTGGGACGCTTCCGGCCCGCGCGACCTGCGCCCGTACCGGCGGCGACGAATTCGCCTTCCTCGTGCCCGACATGGCCGATTCGGCGGCGGCGGAGAGCCTCGGCCGCGCGATCTGCACGGCACTCGCCGATCCTATCGACATCGCCGCCGCGCAGATCAAGGTCGGCGCCTCGCTCGGCCTCGCACTCTGCCCCACCATGGGCCGGACGAAAAACCAGCTCGTCGAGCACGCCGACTACGCTCTATACCATGCCAAGGCGAGAAGCCGCGGCCGCCCCGTGTTGTTCTCGTCCGAACTTGCCGACAAGATCCGGGCTGAACGATCGATGAAGCACGCGCTGCGATGGGCGGACTTCGAGCGCGAACTCAGCCTGGTGTTCCAGCCGATCGTCGACGTCGTCGCCAACCGCGTCACCTCGTTCGAGGCGCTGGCCCGCTGGACCAGCCCGACGCTGGGTCGGGTCTCCCCGGCCGATTTCATCCCCATCGCCGAGCAGCTCGGCCTCGTCGAGGCGCTCACCGCGGTCCTGTTCACCAAGGCCTGCGCCGTGGCGCGAGCGTGGCCCGAGAGCATCCGGCTGTCGTTCAACCTGTCCGGCGAGGACCTCGCCGGAGCCGACGCGGTGGCGCGCCTCAGCCGCATGGTCGATGGCGCCGGCCTGGCGCCCAATCGCCTGATCTTCGAGGTCACGGAAACGGCGGTGATCCAGGATTTCGGCCGCGCGTCGGCCTGTCTGCAGGCCCTGCGCGACCTCGGCTGCCGCGTGGCGCTCGACGATTTCGGCACCGGCTTCTCCAGCCTGAGCTACGTGCATTCGCTGCCGCTCGACAAGCTTAAGATCGACGGCAGCTTCGTGCGCGCGCTGGCCGACGACCGCGCCAGCCGCTCCATCGTCCAATCGATCATAGACCTCTCCGCCAAGCTCGGCATCGACTGCGTGGTGGAGGGCGTGGAGACGCAGGCGCAGGCTGATGCCGTGCGCGCGATGGGCTGCGTCGCCATGCAGGGCTGGCTATTCGGCACGCCCATCGCCGAGGCCGACATGCGGCGCGGCGACTTTCCACTGGCGGCCTACGCCCGCAGCGGCCGGCGGCCGGGCGTTAATCCTTCCTCAACCATGCCGGCCGCATCCTGACATGTCCGCATCGTGAGCCCAGCCATGACCCAGCCGGCGACCGACCTGCCCCTCACCCCCCGGGAACGCCTGCGCTGGCGACGCGCGATGGACGCTCTCCTGATCGAATCGATATACGGCCGGGCGATCCGCGACGTGCCGCTCCCGGCCCACGAGCCCGTCGCCATTGTTGCGATGGCGGCCCTCGTCGAGCGCGACCCGACGAGCGCCATCGCCTGAGACTTGCCTACAGCTTCAGCCCGACCTTCGGCCCGAGCCACAGCATCGCGCCGTAGAGCCCGATCGTGACGATGCAGCCGGCGGCGAGCGCCGGCCAGAACGGAGCACCGCGCCGCAGCATCGCCGGGACCAGCAGGAACATCGGCAGCGGCGGCGGCACGAACCAGGCCGTGCTCTCGAGATGATCGCTCATAAGCGCGGCGTCAGGCCGCTCCCACC
>CAZZWW010000338.1:0-3288 GCA_964657815.1 Vulcanimicrobiota bacterium
CCGCCAGCCACCGCTTGCGCGCCGTTTGGTAGAATCTTTTTCCCCAATCGGACAAGGTTTCCCTGCAAAACATTGCACGGCGGGGGCAACGACCCCCGTTGACGATGGATCGCTTTTGACCGCCAATGCGCGCGTGCCGAGCGCGAACTGCGTCTCGGCTCAGGGACCTTGGCGCCGCACCATCGAGGTTGCGGCGACCGGCCTCAGGCCCTGTCGGTCGCCGGGTCGCTGCGCGTCGGCGTCGGCAGGCGCGGCGGGTTGCCGAGGCGCTTGTCGAGGTAGACTCCGACCTCGGCGATCAGCGGATCGACGCGGTTCTCGAAGAAGTGGTTGGCGCCGGGGATCACCGCGTGCTCGATCAGGATGCCCTTCTGGGTCTTCAGTTTCTCGATCAGGCCCATGACCTCCTTGAGCGGCGCGACCCGGTCGATGTCGCCGTGGACGAACAGGCCGGAGGACGGGCAGGGCGCCAGGAACGAGAAGTCGAAGCGATTGGCCGGCGGCGCCACGGAGATGAAGCCCTCGATCTCGGGGCGGCGCATCAGCAGCTGCATGCCGATCCAGGAGCCGAACGACACGCCCGCGATCCAGCAGGCGCGGGCTTCCGGATGCATCGCCTGCGCCCAGTCGAGGGCGGCGGCGGCGTCGGAGAGTTCGCCCGAGCCATGGTCGAAAGCGCCCTGGCTGCGGCCGACCCCGCGAAAGTTGAAGCGCAGCACGGAGAAGCCGCGCTCCGCGAAGGCGTAGTAGAGGTTGTACACGATCTGGTTGTTCATCGTGCCGCCGAACTGCGGGTGCGGGTGCAGGATGATGGCGATCGGCGCGTTGCGCTTGGGCGCCGGATGGAACCTGCCTTCGAGACGGCCGGCGGGACCGTTGAAGATGACTTCGGGCATCATGACTCCTGGAAGGCCGCGCGGTCCGGTCGCGCACGATCGAATGCGCGGAACCATGCCGCTCTCTTGACGGCTTCGACCTCGGCGCATAGACCGTTAGAATAATTCTAACACTTCCGGCGTGCCGAGCGAGCCGACGGTCCTGCGGACCTGAATGGCGTTCGCCTTCTAGCATGGCGAGCGCGGCGCGAAGCAAGTGTTTCGAAAAGCCGAACCGGGACCGCCTTGACCGCAAGCCGCCACTACCTCGACCACAACGCGACGACGCCGCTGCATCCCGCCGCGCGTGCCGCGATGACGGCGGCCTTCGATCTCGCCGGCAATCCGTCTTCGATCCATGCCGAAGGGCGCGCCGCGCGGGCCGTGATCGACGATGCCAGGCGTGCGGTCGCGGCGCTGACGGGCGCGGCCGTCGACGACGTGATCTTCACCTCGGGCGGCACGGAAGCGCTGAACATGGTGCTCACGCCCGATTTCTCGCGCGGCGCACGGTGTGAGCGGCTGCTCATGAGCGCCGGCGAGCATCCCGCGGTGTTGGCCGGCCATCGTTTCGGCGGGTCGGCCGAGATCGTGCCGCTGCGCGAAGACGGCACGCTCGATCTCGAAGCCCTGGAGCGGCAGGTCGACGGGCGCCCCGTGATGCTGGCCCTGCAGGCCGCCAACAACGAGACGGGCGTGATCCAGCCCGTCGCCGAGGCGGCTGCGATCGTGAAAGCGGCAGGCGGGGTTTCGATCTGCGACGCGGTTCAGGCCGCGGGCAAGATCGGGTGCGGCATCAACGGCTTCGGCGTCGATGCTCTGGCGATCTCCGCGCACAAGTTCGGTGGCCCGAAGGGCGTCGGCGCCCTTTGTTTCGCGCCCGGCCGTCCCCATCTCCAGCACGGTGTCGTTCGCGGCGGCGGCCAGGAGCAAGGGCTCCGGGCCGGCACCGAGAACATCGTCGGCATCGCGGGTCTCGGCGCGGCCTGCGCGCCGGCGGAATGCCGGCGTCTCGACGAGAGTGTCGGGCTCGCGGCCTGGCGCGACCGGCTGCAGACATCGGTGCTGGAAACGCTCCCGGGGTCGTTCGTGTTCGGGGCCGGTGCGCCTCGATTGCCGAACACGTTGAGCTTCGGCGCGCCGGGGTTCGACGCGCAGGTCCTGCTGATGAGGCTCGATCTCGAGGGAATCGCGGTTTCGGGCGGATCGGCCTGTGCCGCAGGCAAGTCCAAGCCGTCCCACGTGCTGAGCGCGATGGGCGTGCCGGGCGGGCTGGCCACGAGCGCAATCCGTGTCAGCCTCGGCTGGAGCACGCGACAAGAAGATATCGACGCTTTCGCGGAGGCTTTCGCGCGAGCGGTGAGAACGATGAGGCCGCGCATCGCGGCGTGAGGTTTCCGGCCGTTCACGGTCGGACGAAGGAGAGTTGAATGGCCGCCGTTCAGGAGACCGTCGACAGCGTCAAGGCGCTCGACGTCACCGAATACAAGTACGGGTTTTTCTCGCAGTTCGAGATGGACAAGGCGCCCAAGGGTCTCAGCGAAGAGATCGTGCGCTTCATCTCGGCCAAGAAGGGCGAGCCGGACTGGATGACCGAGTGGCGCCTGGAGGCGTACCGCCGCTGGCTCACCATGGAGGAGCCGACCTGGGCGCGCGTCGGCTATCCCAAGATCGATTTCCAGGAGATCACCTATTACGCCGCGCCGAAAAGCGTGACCGGGCCGATGTCGCTCGAGGACGTCGATCCCGAGCTGCTGAACTATTACAAGAAGCTCGGCATCCCGCTCCACGAGCAGGAGATCCTGGCCGGCGTCGAGGGCGCCAAGGAGCGGCGCGTCGCCGTCGACGCCGTGTTCGACTCGGTGTCGGTGGTCACCACCTTCAAGAAGGAGCTGGCCAAGGCCGGTGTGGTGTTCTGCCCGATCTCGGAGGCGGTTCACACCCATCCCGATCTGGTGAAGAAGTACCTCGGCAGCGTCGTCCCGACCTCGGACAACTATTACGCCACGCTCAACGCGGCGGTCTTCTCCGATGGTTCGTTCGTCTACATTCCGCCGGGCGTTCGCTGCCCGATGGAGCTGTCGACCTATTTCCGCATCAACGAGGAGAACACCGGGCAGTTCGAGCGGACGCTGATCATCGCCGACGAGGGTGCCTACGTGTCCTACCTCGAGGGCTGCACGGCACCCAAGCGCGACGACAACCAGCTGCACGCGGCGGTGGTCGAGCTGATCACCCACGACGATGCCGAGATCAAGTACTCGACCGTTCAGAACTGGTACCCCGGTGACGCCGAGGGCAAGGGCGGCATCTACAACTTCGTGACCAAGCGCGGCGACTGCCGCGGCAAGAACTCGAAGATCTCGTGGACGCAGGTCGAGACCGGCTCGGCGATCACCTGGAAGTACCCGTC